>CAUTOC010000040.1:0-21947 GCA_963539695.1 uncultured Catonella sp.
AAGTAGCATAAGCTGCCAATAATAGGCAGTTTAATATATGTGAGGGAGTGTGTGTTGTGAAGATTATTAAAAGAAGCGGTCAGGAAAGTATATTTGACAGTAATAAGATTAAATTAGCTGTAGAAAAAGCTAATGATGAAGTTATTGCAAATGACCTTAAACTTTCTGATGAAGAGGTTCTTCAGATTACTGATAATGTAACTAAGGTATGTAGCAGTATGAACAGGGCTTTAAGTGTGGAAGAAATTCAGGATTTGGTTGAAGATGAATTAATGAAAACCGGTAAAACACATGTTGCGAGGAAATACATTACCTATAGGTATAAGAGAGCTTTAGTACGCCAAGCCAATACTACTGATGACCAAATTTTAAGCCTTATTGAATGTGATAATGAAGAGGTTAAGCAGGAAAATTCCAATAAAAATCCTACAGTAAACAGTGTTCAAAGGGATTATATGGCAGGAGAGGTAAGTAAGGATATTACAAGAAGATTCTTATTACCACAGGATATAGTAAGAGCACATGAAGAAGGACTTATACATTTTCATGACAGTGATTATTTCGCACAACACATGTATAATTGCTGTTTGGTTAATCTTGAGGATATGCTTCAAAACGGTACGGTTATTTCAGAAACTATGATTGAAAGACCGAGAAGTTTTTCGACTGCCTGCAATATAGCTACTCAAGCTATTGCACAGATAGCGAGCAACCAGTATGGCGGACAAAGTATTACTCTCAGTCACCTTGTGCCTTTTGTAGATGTAAGCAGACAAAAATATCGTAAAGAGGTTGTTAAAGAGTTTGCGGCAGCAGGAATAGAGCTTGATACAGAGAAGATAAACAAGGTTGCAGAGCTTAGAGTACGTGAAGAAGTAAGGCGCGGGGTACAGGTTATCCAGTATCAGGTAATTACCCTTATGACTACTAACGGACAGGCTCCGTTTATTACGGTATTTATGTATTTGAATGAGGTACCTGAGGGACAGACCAGAGATGATCTTGCCCTTGTTATAGAAGAAATGCTTAATCAGCGTATACATGGAGTTAAAAATGAAAAGGGGGTATGGATTACACCGGCATTCCCTAAACTTATCTATGTGCTTGAAGAGGATAATGCGGATAAAGACAGCAAATACTATTATCTTACGGAACTTGCAGCAAAATGTACGGCTAAGCGTCTTGTGCCTGATTATATATCCGAAAAGATTATGCTTAGAGAAAAGGGGGATGTTTATCCTTGTATGGGATGTCGTTCATTCCTCACACCGGACAGATTCACAGATGCAGGCATAGGAAATATAGCAAAAGCTAAGAATTTTGATGATAAAAAACATAAATACTACGGAAGATTTAATCAGGGTGTAGTTACTATCAATCTTGTTGATGTAGCTTGTTCGTCTAAGAAAAACGAAGCTGCATTTTGGAGAATTCTCGATGAGAGACTTGACCTTTGTCATAGAGCTTTGAGAGCAAGGCATGACAGACTGTTAGGTACACTTTCAGATTCAGCACCTATTCTTTGGCAGAATGGTGCTATAGCAAGGCTTGCTAAGGGGGAAAAGGTAGATAAGCTTCTTTATGGAGGATATTCAACCATTTCTCTAGGATATGCAGGAGTCTATGAGATGACCAGATATATGAAAAATGCCAGTCATACCTCGCCTGAAGGAAAAGAATTTGCTCTCAGGGTTATGGAGAAATTAAACGAAGCTTGTAATAAGTGGAAGAAGGAAGAGAATATTGATTATTCAGTATATGGTACACCTTTAGAGTCAACTACATATAAGTTTTCAAAGTGTTTACAGAAGCGTTTCGGTCTTATTGAAGGGGTAACTGACAGAAATTATATAACCAACAGTTACCATGTGCATGTATCTGAAAAAATTGATGCTTTTTCAAAGCTTAAATTTGAATCGGATTTTCAGAAACTATCTCCGGGTGGAGCTATAAGTTATGTGGAAGTGCCTAATATGAGTAATAATGTAGAGGCTGTAATCTCTATTATGCAATATATTTATGATAATATCATGTATGCTGAGTTAAACACAAAGAGTGATTATTGCCAGTGTTGCGGTTTTGATGGAGAAATCAAGATAGTAACTGATGAAGATGGAAAGCTTGTTTGGGAATGCCCGAATTGCGGCAACAGAAATCAGGATAAGATGAATGTGGCAAGGCGTACTTGCGGTTATATAGGCACACAGTACTGGAATCAGGGACGCACACAGGAGATAGCGGAGAGAGTTCTTCATTTATGATGAATTACAGTGAGATAAAATATTTTGATGTAGCCAATGGACCGGGGATAAGAACCAGTTTTTTTGTAAGCGGCTGTACCCACCATTGTAAAGGTTGTTTCAATGAAATTGCTCAGGATTTTAATGCAGGCTTAGAATATACTACAGAGGTAGAAGGGGAGATAATATCTTCCCTTTATCCGTCATTTATTGCAGGGCTTACTATTCTTGGAGGAGAGCCTATGGAGGTTAGAAATCAGGAAGGTATAGTAGGGCTTGTTAAGAAAATTAAGAAGGAAATATCTGATAAAACAATATGGCTATTTTCAGGCTATACCTTTGAGGAACTGTTTGATAAAAAAAATAAGCGTTGTTATGGAAAGCATACAATGGATATTTTAAAAAATATTGATGTGTTGGTAGACGGTAAGTTCATACTTGAACTTAAAGATTTAAGCCTGAAATTCAGAGGAAGTTCTAATCAGCGTATAATAGATATGAAAAGAAGTTTGGCTGAAAACAGGGTTGTACTTTCAGAGTATATGTATATTATCTGAAATTAAATCGGGGTTGCCGCATTAAAGAAAATTTAGTGCGACAACCCTTGAAAGTTTAAATTTTTATTTAATAATATACCTGAGTACGGATTTGAATATTATATTTAATTTTTCATTTGAATTAAGCAACTTATCATTAAATGGAGTATATAAAATTTTATCGGAATAATCTATTCTTAGTATAGGTAAGGCAAGTTCTTCGGGTATTTTTACAAATCTTCCTTTATGCTTTGTATAGCAGTTGGCAGCAGTAGCTTTTACTTTATTTTCTTTATCTACAAAGGTTGCCAAATTTTTATGAATGGCTGTATCTTCTTTTGGAAGATAATAGTAGTTTTTGTAGTCCTTATAAAATAATTTAAGTTCGGTATCAAATATATTCAAAGCTAAAATAACTTTATTTCTTGCATTTTCACAAATTATTTCAAGATAAAAATCATCTTTAGAAAACTTTGTAGTTTTAATAAAGTCAAATTCTACAAATGTAGAAAGAACTATTATATTTATGTTGTCATTTATCTCATAGTTAATATCAAGGGATTCATCAGAGTTTATAAGCTTACCTACATCTTGAAGAAAATTATAAAGTTTTGTAAGTTTAGCCATTCCCGCTAAGTCATCACTGTTATGCAAAAGGAGAGTTTTATAAATTTCTTCTTTTTCAGGCGAATCACTGAATCTAAGTTTCAAATACTTTATATATTGTTCTATAAGTTCGCCACCTGAACATTTGTCTTCCCTGAATATACCAAGATAAGTTTCAACATTTTTTTGTTTAAGTCCTTTTATGTCAAGAAAATTTTTATATGAAGAAAATACCCTGTAAAAATCAATTATTTCAAACTTATCGGTATTAAAATATAAATTATGTTTTTTGTATTTTTTTCTTAGATATGGCAAGTCAAAAGTAGTTCCGTTGTAGCAGATTAAATATTTTTTATCCTGCAAAAATTCTGAAAATGCTGTTAAAGTTTCTTTTTCGGATGTTTTATCTTCTGCAAACCATTGGATTAGTCCCCATTTGCAATCGTCATAATATATACAGCCGATAAGATAAAGTGCTGTAACATCAGCTGAAAATCCGGTGGTTTCTATATCAAAGTATATGGTTTCTTCAGGGGGAAGATTGTAAGGTGGAGTAAAGGCTTTGCTATCAAGTATTTTAGTTTCTGTCAGCATATTTCTCCTCAAAAAATTCCTCTGCCAGTCTGTCAGCAAAATTAGGATTAATCTCAGGAAAATGTCTTACAAGTTCCTCGCTCATATAGTTAATCTGTAAGAGTTCAATTTCTTCATCAGAAGCTTCCATAGTACCGAAATTGGAAAGTACATCTTCAGTAAATTTCTCTTTCATCCATTCTTTAAATTTATTTCTATCGGATTTTTCCTTTTCAACCTTAGCAAGCATATCTTTTTTGCTTCTGATAACCATAATTCCATATATCATAAAACCAAGAAATAGTATAAGTGAAACACCTTTTTGTATAAAACCATGCATAATATGTAAAATGTCTGTTATATTAAGCAAGGTAAATATTGTACCGGCTATGCCGATTCCAAGAAAAGACCATGCAGTTGACATATTATCCTTAAAAGAGTCCTCGGCATTGGTATAGACATAAGTATTTCCGGCTATTTCAATATTTTTTGCCTTTTCCATACTTTCATTGTAGGTGCTGTTATTTTTATATGTATAAACTTCGTTATATTGATTTGTATTAACATCATTGTTTTCACTTGATTTGATTTCTTCTTCCTTCATTTTAGACTCCTTATATATAATAAATACTATGTTTATTGTTATATTGCAATTTAGATCTTCATTTAACTTTAACCATTCTACCAAATAAAATTATATATATCCAGTAAAAAAGATGAAATTTTTACCTAAATTTGTTATAATTATATTTGGAGGAATTTATGATAAGAATAATTTCAACTAAGATAAATGGTAGACTGATTTCAGCACTTGTAGAGGATTTTGATATAAAGGAATTTAAAGTTTCTGAAAATATTGAGGGTGAAGTGTCTTTTAATATCGGTGACATCATAGTGGGAAGAATAGAGAATATAGTTAAGAATATAAATGCCTGTTTTGTGGAAATTTTTCCGGGCATTCAGGCGTACTTGCCGCTTACATCTGACATAAAAATAATCTATGCTAATGGCAAACCGGGAGGTACACCGGTTGTAAATGATTTGATTTTAGTTCAGATAGCAAAACTTCCAACTAAGACAAAATCGTATTCGCTTACTACGGATTTCACATTTATTGGGAAGTATGCTGTACTTAAACCCGATATGAACAAAATACATTTATCATCAAAATTTAAGGAAGAAGATAATTTTGCTGAAATTAAGGCAAGATTTATGCCTTTAGGGGAGAAATTTGTAAGAGAAACAGGTTCGGGTGCGATTATAAGAAAAGCAGCTCATAATTTATCTGATAAAGAGCTCGAAGATGTACTTTATGATCTTTATGTGAAGTTTATTTCAATAATAAATCGTGGCAGGCATGGAGTTAAGTATGAGAGAATATTTAAGGAAATTCCGGAGCATTTAAGCCTTATCAGGGATAACTGTACCAATATTGAAAAGATAATGACAGATGACGAGGAAATTTACAAAGAATATGAGACATATTTAAAGGAATTTTCAGAAAATGATTTTAAAAAACTGTTTTTCTATAAAGATGATATGATGAGCCTTTCGGCACTATATTCTATTAATACAACTCTTCAAAAGGCAATGTCTAAAAAGATTTGGTTAAAATCAGGTGCTTATATTATAATCGAATATACAGAGGCACTTACGATTATAGATGTAAATTCAGGGAAAGCTATTGCCGGAAAGTCTACAAACACAGAAACTTTTATGAAAATAAATCTTGAGGCGGCAAGGGAAATAGCAGACCAGTTAAGGCTTAGAAATCTTTCAGGAATTATAATTGTAGATTTTATAGAAATACCTAAGTCAAAGGAAAAAGAGCTTATCAATGCTATGGAAGAATTTTTAGGAGAGGACAGTACTAAAAGTAATGTGGCAGATATAACAAAACTGGGGCTTATGGAGCTTACAAGGAGGAGAACAGGAAGACCTGTTCATGAAATCCTGATTGATAATAAGATTAAAATGTGATAGCCTGTTAGTTGGAAAAAATAAAAAAATAAAAAAAGAAAGAGGTAGATATATGTCAAATCCGGAAATAATAATTGAAATGGAAAACGGTAAAAAAATAGTAGCAAAACTTTATCCAGATATAGCTCCAAACACAGTAAATAACTTTATTTCACTTGTAAAAAAAGGCTTTTATGACGGTCTTATTTTCCATAGAGTGATCAAAGGCTTTATGATACAAGGCGGCTGCCCCGAAGGACTTGGAACGGGTGGTCCGGGCTATGGTATTAAGGGAGAATTTGCACAAAACGGTTTTAAGAATGACTTAAAACATGAAGCGGGGATACTTTCTATGGCAAGGGCTATGCACCCTGATTCAGCAGGTTCACAGTTTTTTATTATGCACAAGAACTCACCTCATTTAGACGGAGCTTATGCAGCTTTCGGAAAGGTAATAGTAGGTATGGATGTGATAAATGAAATAGCTGAAACTAAGACTGATTTTGAAGACAGACCGAAAGAAGAACAAAAAATAGCAAAAATAACTGTAGATACTAAGGGTGTGGATTATCCTGAACCGGAAAAGGTGTGATAATATGAAGTGTAGTGAATTTCAAAAAAATATACAGCCGTTTATATATGGGAGATTAAATATGCGAAAGAAAGAAGAGATGCTTGAGCATCTTTTGGTATGCAAAGAATGTGGTGATGAGCTTGAAATTTACTATACTATAATTAATTGTCTAAAAGAACTTGAGGGTAAGCTTGAAACTTCGGATAATTATCATGGTGAATATAATGATTTTATTGAAAAAACAAAAAGAGATATTCGTAAATACAAAAATAATATGTTAAAACGAAGGATTGCTTTTCCGGGAGTGGTAGGTGCAGCCATACTTTTTACCGGAATTACAGTAAAAACGGAAACAGATAAAAAAATAGCGGAAGTAAAAGAGAGTAGAACATTGATAGACAATGATCTAAGTATGCGTTTCAGGTTCAGTGACAGTAAAGTTTTGCCGGATACTTTTGTAGATATTGAAGAGTTAGCTAAAGAAATAGAAATTAGGAGAAGACTGTATGAAGAATGATTATCTTTTGTTAATAGACGGCTCAAGTCTTTTATCCACTCAGTTTTTCGGCAGCCTTCCAAGACAGATTTTATTTGCAAAGACTATAGAGGAAAAAGAGAAATATTATGATAAAATATTACAGACCGATGACGGATTTTATACTAACGGAGTTTTTGGTTTTGTAAAATATTTATTAAAAATAATTAGAGAGCAAAAGCCGAGTCATATAGCTGTAGCTTGGGATTTAAGCAGAAATACATTCAGAAGGGAAATATATCCTGACTATAAAGGTAACAGGGGAGAGACTATGGCTCCTCTTTCAGACCAGTTTGCTATTTGTCAGGAGGTAGTAAAAGCCTTTGGAATAGCACAATTTATGTCAGGTACTTTTGAAGCGGATGATTTCTGCGGTACTTTGGCTGAGAAGTTTAAGTCTGAAATTCCGGTATTTATAATGACCAAGGATAACGACTATCTTCAACTGGTGGATGATAAAATCAAGCTTTGGCTTATGCATGGTACTGCTGAAAAAACGGATGAACTGTATAAAAAATACGGTATAGATAAGTCAAAGGTAAATGCACCTGACAGATGTTTTGTGTATGATAAAGAGCTTATAAAAAAGGAATTCGGAGTAGAGCCTGAAAATATAAATTCCCTTAAAGGAATAATGGGGGATGCTTCAGATAATATAAAGGGAGTACCCGGTGTAGGCGAGGCTACGGCAAGGCTGCTTATAGGGAAATACCATACAGTTGATGAGCTGTATAAGGCAATAAATAATAAAGATAAAAAAGAGCTTGATGAGATTAAAAAGGCTTGGAAGGAAGAACTTGGAATAAACCGTTCTCCACTTTCATACCTTCTTAAAACCTCCGATACTGAGCTGGTTGGAGAAAAATCAGCAAGACTTTCGGAACAGCTTGCAACTATCAAAAAAGATATAGACACTACAGGAGTAGAATTGTCTGATTTAATATCTGATATAGATTTTGAAGCCGGAACAAAGATTATAAAAGCACTTGAGTTTAAGTCGATAGATATCAGTGATCTTGAAAATGAAGAGAGTACGAGGAAAAGTGATATAAATTTACTTCCTTACAGTCTTGATAAAGCTGTTGCAAAAAAACTTATTTCTGAAAACGGAATAAATCTGATAAATAAACTGCATAAAAAGGCAGAGAGTATCAAGGTTACAAAAAAGGAAGCAAAGCCTAAAATAAGTTTTGAAAGAGTGGAAACCTCAGATATAGAAGAGGCTTTACAGTTTTTTAAGAATATAAGTACGAATGAAAAGTATATAGGCTTTGATATAAATGAAGAAGGACTTATCTTAGTTTCCGGAAATAAGGAAACTTTTATTAAGAAAGAGATGTTTATTAATGATGATTTTCTAAAGGAAAACCTTGATAAACTTTTTTATAGATGTAATAAAACTATATTTGCTACATTTTTACTTAAAGAGAAGTTAATTTTCTTTAAGCAGACATATTATAAAAATGTGTATGACTTAGCCGTGGCACATTACCTTATAAATCCGATTTCTACAGAACACAATGTGGAAGCTGTGTTAAATGATTATCATGATATACTTTCAGGTGAAAATCCGGAGTTTATGGCAAGGGCGGCTCTTTTATCCGCACCAAAGTTGATTTTAGAGATAAGTAAATTGGGTATGGAGCATTTATATAAAGAAATTGAGATGCCTTTGGTTTCAACTCTTTATGAAATGGACGAAAGAGGAATTAAGCTTAATAAAGAGGAACTTCATGAATACTCTAAGGAGCTTGATGTACTGATTAAAAGTTATGAAGAAGAAATTTACAAAATGGCAGGAGAGGAATTTAATATAAATTCTCCTAAACAGCTCGGTGTGATACTTTTTGAAAAACTAAGGCTTCCTTACGGAAAGAAGACCAAAACAGGCTATTCTACTTCGGCAGATGTGCTTGAAAGGATAAGGCTTGAGGATCCGATAGTAGATAAGGTGCTTCATTACAGACAGGTTGCCAAGCTTAAATCTACTTATACGGACGGGCTTGAAAGTTTTGTAAAAGAAGACGGCAGGATACATTGTAAATTAAACCAGCTTGTAACTGCTACGGGCAGACTTTCAAGCACCGAACCTAACTTACAAAACATTCCCATCAGGATGGAGCTTGGCAAAAGAATAAGAAAAGCCTTTGTTCCGAAAGAAGGCTATGTGTTTGTGGATGCGGATTACTCTCAGATAGAACTCAGGATAATGGCACATCTCTCAGGAGATGAGGAACTGATAAAGGCTTATCAGGGCGAAGAGGACATACATAAGATAACAGCTTCACATGTATTCGGAGTTCCGCTTAATGAGGTGACAGATTTGCAAAGAAGAAATGCAAAGGCTGTAAACTTCGGTATTATTTATGGAATAAGTTCATTCGGACTTGGTGAAAATCTCGGTATATCAAGGAAGGACGCCGAAAAATATATAAATGATTACTTTAAGGCATATCCGCAGGTTAAAAAATATTTGGATTCTTTGGTAGAAACAGGCATAGATAAAGGTTTTGTAAAGACTTATTTTGGCAGAATCCGCCCTATACCTGAACTTAACAGCAATAATTTTATGAAGCGTCAGTTTGGTGAAAGAATAGCTATGAACTCACCGGTGCAGGGTACTGCCGCCGATATAATTAAGATTGCAATGAACAGTGTAAATGTAGGGCTTAAAGCACAATTTCCCGACTCAAAGCTTTTGCTGCAAATCCATGATGAACTTCTGATAGAAGCTAAAGAAGAGGATAAAGAGGCTGTAGCAAGGCTTCTTAAAGAAGAAATGATGAAGGCAGCCGAACTTAAAGTTAAACTGTCGGTAGATGTAAAATTTGGCTATAATTGGTATGATGCACATTAAATTCGGAGGAAATTTCATTGGTGATAGGAGTTACAGGCGGCATAGGCTCAGGTAAATCTGTAGTTACTTCTTTGTTAAGGGATAAATTTGGTGCAGCTGTTATAGATACCGATACAATAGGGCATGAAGTAATGGAGAGAGGTAAACAGGCTTACAAAAAGATTGTTGAAATTTTTGGAAATAAGGTTTTGGCGGAGGATAGTTCTATTGACAGAAAAAAGCTTGGCAGTTTGGTATTTAATAGTAAGGAATTATTATTTAAGTTAAATAATATAATTCATCCGGCTGTTGAGATTGAAGTTGATAAGAGGATAGCCGAATTTATTAAAAAAAAATATAAATATATTGCATTAGAGACTGCACTTTTGATAAAAGTAGGTTATAATAGAAAGTGTGATAAAATTTGGTTTATCTATGCGGATAGAGATATAAGACTTAAAAGACTTTATGATAATCGCGGTATAGACAAGGAAAAAGCCGGAAAAATATTTGAAAGTCAAAACTCAGAAGAAGAATTTAGACAAATTGCAGATGATATTATAAATAATTCAGGTTCTGAAACAGAAACTGAAATTCAGATAAAAAATATATTGGAGAGCTATTAGAGGAGGGTACAATGCAGGAATTACCTGAAAGATTGGTATTTGGTCTTGATATTGGAACTAGAAGTTTGGTTGGAACTGTTGGTGCACGGGAAGATGAACATTCATTTAAGGTTTATGCCATAGATCAGGCAGAACATGAAACAAGGACAATGCTTGACGGACAAATTCATGATATTCCTAAGGTATCTGAATCAATAAGGAAAATGAAAACAAGGCTTGAGACTAAGCTTGGCAGGGAACTTACAGAAGTTTCCATAGCTGCGGCCGGTCGTGTGCTTAAAACTGTAAATGTAACTTCTTTTATAGAATTTACCGAAGAAACAGTAATTCATGATGATGAAATTCATACTCTTGAAATGCTTGGAGTTGAAGAAGCGTATAAGACAATAAGGGCATCTGAGGAAAAGGGTAATGACTTTTACTGTGTCGGTTACTCTGTGATGCGTTATTATATCAATGGGCAGCAAATGGTAAATCTTGAGGAACACAAAGGCACAAGGATAGAGGCGGAGCTTATTGCAACCTTTCTTCCTCAGGATGTAGTAGATGATTTATATGCGGCAGTTGAAAATGCGGGGCTTAATGTAGCTAATCTTACATTAGAGCCTATTGCAGCTATAGATGTAGCTATTCCTGAAAAATTCAGACTGCTTAATATTGCTTTAGTTGATGTTGGAGCGGGTACATCCGATATTTGTATAACAAATGACGGCTGTGTAATAGCTTATGGAATGATTCCTCATGCAGGTGATGAAATCACTGAAATTATAGCAAGGCTTTGTTTGGTTGATTTTAATACGGCTGAACAGATTAAAAAAGACCTTATAGAGGGTGATGATGTTGAGTTTAAAGATATAATGGATATTACTCAGACTATGAAGTCGGAAGATATCCTTAAAACCATAACACCGACACTTAATTCGATAACAGAGGAAATAGCTGAGAAAATTAAGGAGTTAAATGGAGGTAAATCTGTAAATGCAGTCTTTATAGTAGGTGGTGGCGGTAAAGTTAAGGGATTTACCACTCATATAGCGGAAATTTTAGGATTACAAAATGACAGGGTCGCTCTTAGAGGCAAAGAGGTACTTGGAGAGGTTGATTTTGCGGATGAAAATATTGTAAAGGATCCGCTCTTAGTTACACCTATAGGTATATGTTACAGTTACTATAAAGCTAGAAATAATTTTATTTATGTTACCTTAAACGGTAATAGAATAAAACTTTATGATAACAACAAGCTTACAATATATGATGTACTTAGTCGTGACGGATTTTCAAATGATAATCTTTTTCCTAAACGAGGGAAACCCATACATTATACTTTGGACGGTTCAAGAAGGATTGAAAGAGGAGAGGTGGGAGAGCCTGCTGAAATTAGGTTAAACGGAAATGTTGTAAGCATAAGTAAGCCTATTTCCAAGAATGACATAATTACAATTAAGCCTTCTACTTCAGGAAATCCGGCAAAACTTATGGTAAATAAGATAAGAGAAATGAACAGTCCTTTCCATATCATTTTTAATGGAAAAGAACTTACTTGTCCCAAGCTTGCAGAAGTTAACGGCAAGCTTGTATCAGGTTTTTATGAAAAATCTGACGGTGATAATGTAGTTATAAGGAATTATTATACCCTGATTCAGATTATGGAAATGCTTGATTTACCTTATCATAACGGTATACTGGTTAACAATATGCCGGCAGATGAGAATACAAAAATTTATGATAATTTTACAATTACGGATAATGCTTCTTATACGGAAGAGGTTATATCGGAAGAGAGTTACAGCAGTTATGATGAGCTTCCTGATGATGAAGAATACATTGAAACGGAGAATACTACTGTTATGATGTCTGAGCATTCTTATAATGAGACTACGAATTCAATTACTTTTGGTTCGGGTGAGGATGCAATATCTATACCGATTGCATCTGCAGAGCCTGTGGAAGAAAAAATACCAACTTACGAACCTGTAATAAGTGAGCCTGCATTTACAACCGGATTTGGCGGTGCGGCTATAGCGGCAGCACCTGTACCTGAAACCGATAGTATATCAGAAGATGTAGAAGATAAGTTTGAAACATCATTTAACCATTCTACAAAAAATATGACAGTTAGAGTGAATGATACATTGGTTACACTTAAAGGTAAAGTACATTATTTGCTTGTAGATGTACTTGATTTCTATTCTTTTGATATGAGCGAATATAAAGGAAGGCTGATTCTTGAAATAAACGGTGTGGGAGATATGGATTTTACATCACCTATACATAATGGGGATCAGATTAGGATAGCTTGGAGTGAATAATATTAGAATAGATTCTTCGTTGTGGATAACGACACTTGCAAGTGGAAGTAGAGGTAATTCAACTCTTATTGGGGATTCGGAAGGAAATCATATTCTTATAGATTGTGGAATAAGCTGTAAAAGAATAATTAGTAATATGGCTGAGTTGTCTGTTTCTCCCGAAGGCATAAAAGGAATATTTATTACACATGAGCATACCGACCATATAAGCGGACTTGTGATGCTTATGAAAAAATATAAAATTCCTGTATTTGCAACTCTTGGAACACTTTCAGAGATTACAAAGTGTAAAGGTTTTGATAATAGTTACAAAAAAATAATGTATAAGATAAACGCCGATCATCCTTTTTATTTTAACGACTTTAGGGTAAACAGTTTTAATATTCCTCATGATGCAGCTGAACCGGTGGGATTCAGCTTTGAGAAATATGGTACAAAGCTATCTGTGTGTACTGATTTTGGTATGGCTACAGCTGAGATTGAAGAGGGAATTAGAGGTTCCGAGGCTTTAGTTATAGAAGCAAATCATGATGAGAGAATGCTTGAAGCCGGAAAATATCCATTTAGGTTAAAAAGAAGGATTTTAGGGGATAAGGGACATATTTCTAACGAAAATTCCGGAAAGCTTATTGCAAGGCTTTGGAATGAAGATATGAAACATATCTTTTTAGGGCATTTAAGCGATGAGAATAATATGCCTGAACTTGCACTTGAAACTGTCAGGTGTGAATTGCTTATGAAACATAAGAACTATGAAAAATTTACAAAGATTGAAGTGGCAAGCAGGGATAAACCAACTGAAAAAGTTATATTGGAAACTTCCGTAATAACGGATGAGAAGACAGCATAATTTGAAATTTTACTGTATAGCTATAAAACTAATTTATATGGGAAATTTACCCAAGAAGGAGAAGATATGAAAAGAGCGGTAATAACAGCAGTAGGAAAAGACAGTGTGGGACGCCTTGCAGAGATTTGCACTTATCTTGCGGAAAAGAAAATAAATATACTTGATGTATCTCAGACATTGGTAGGAGGCTTCTTTAATCTTATGATTATAGTTGATGTTACGGATTTCGATAATGAATTTGCCACTGTAGTAGACGGTTTTATGAAAATGGGTGAAGAGTGTGGCTTTAAGGCAAATATTCAAAGAGAAGAAATTTTTGATAAAATGCACCGTATCTGATATTTGTAAGGAGTTAATAAAAGCTATATGACATAAGGTGATGAGGAGGAACTGATGATTACTTTAGGTGAGGTATTTGAGACGAATGATATGATATGGAATGAACACTTGGATGTGCGTACCATAACACTTGGCATAAGTCTCTTGGATTGTATCACAGACGATTTAGATAAATTAAATGAGAATATTTATAGAAAGATAACCGAGACTGCTAAAGACTTGGTAAAAACAGGTGATGAAATCGGTAAGGAATTTGGTATTCCTATTGTAAATAAAAGGATTTCGGTTACACCCATAGCTATTATCGGAAATGCAGCCTGTAAAACAGAAGAGGATTTTGTGGCGATTGCAAAGACTCTTGATAGGGCAGCAGAGGCTACAGGGGTAAACTTTATAGGGGGATACTCAGCACTTGTATCTAAGGGAAGTACGCCTGCCGACAAGCTTTTAATCAGATCTATTCCAAAGGCGCTTAATGAAACTGAACATATATGCAGTTCTGTTAATTTAGGTTCAACAAAGACCGGAATAAATATGGATGCAGTTAAGTTAATGGGAGAAATTATTAAAGAAGCTGCAGAACTTACAAAAGACAGAGATTCTATAGGATGTGCAAAACTTGTAGTATTTTGTAATGCACCGGATGATAACCCGTTTATGGCGGGAGCTTTTCATGGTGTTACTGAAGCTGATAAGATTATAAATGTCGGCGTAAGCGGACCGGGAGTAGTAAGAGCAGTACTTAAAAATTCTGAAGGTGATGATTTCGGTACTCTTTGTGAAAAAATTAAAAAAACTGCATTCAAGATAACAAGAATAGGGCAGCTTGTAGCTCTTGAAGCGGAAAAAAGACTCGGTATTCCTTTTGGAATAGTAGATCTTTCACTTGCACCTACACCTGCTATAGGGGATTCTATTGCAGATATTTTCTATGAAATGGGACTTGAGCATGCCGGAGCACCCGGTACAACAGCAGCACTTGCCCTTCTTAATGATCAGGTTAAGAAGGGTGGAGTTATGGCGTCTTCTTATGTGGGCGGACTTAGCGGCGCTTTTATTCCGGTAAGTGAAGATCAGGGAATGATAAATGCTGTATCAGAGGGAGCATTAAGCTTTGAGAAACTTGAGGCTATGACCTGTGTATGTTCGGTAGGGCTTGATATGGTAGCAATTCCCGGAGATACCTCAGCTTCTACTATTTCAGGAATAATAGCGGATGAAATGGCTATCGGTATGATAAATCAGAAAACTACGGCAGTAAGGCTTATTCCGGTTGCAGGAAAGAAAGTTGGAGAACAAGCTGAGTTTGGAGGGCTTTTAGGATATGCTCCGATTATGCCTGTAAATAAATTCTCTTGTGAAAAATTTATAAATAGAGGCGGCAGGATACCTGCACCAATACATAGCTTTAAGAATTAAGATTAGGTATCACTAAAAATTATAAAAGGTTGGGTTAGCTATGGAAACTAAGATGTGGAGTGAATTTTTGGCACCTTACAGACTTGCAGTAGATGAACTGGTTGTGAAGCTTAATCATATAATCGAAGAATATAGAGCGATGGGACAGTATTCTCCTATTGAACAAGTTATCGGAAGAGTTAAAAGGATTTCCAGCATTATTGAAAAAGCCCAAAAAAAAGGTGTTCCACTCTATGATATAGAAGATAGGATAGAGGATATTGCAGGTATCAGAATTATCTGTCAGTTTGAGGATGATATTGTCAATGTTATTAAAATGATTAAAAAACGCTCTGATTTGGTAATCCATGAAGAAAAGGATTATATAAGTAATCAAAAGGACAGTGGTTATAGGAGTTATCATATAATTGCATCTTATATTGTGGAAACCTTGAATGGTTCTAAAACAGTTAAGGTTGAAATACAGATTAGAACATTGGCTATGAACTTTTGGGCTATAATTGAGCATTCGTTGCAATATAAATATAAGGGGAATATGCCTGAAAATGTATCTAAAAGACTTCAAAACTCAGCAGCTGCTATAGTGCAGCTTGATACTGAAATGTCAGCAATTAGAAATGAAATTGTGGATGCACAGAATTCATTCAGAATTAAAGCAAGCATTGTATCTCAGATATTAAATAATATTCAAAATCTATATAAGGTTGCTAATGACAGGGAAGTGGCTAAGATACAGAAAGAGTTTTATGATATCTATGCAACCGGAGATTTAAACACTCTTATAAAGTTTAGCAAGGAGCTGGATACGATATCGGAAGGATATCACAGTCAAAGCCTGCCGGAAAGGAATTTGTAATATTTAATGATAAATCTACCTGAAAGTTTTTTAATAAAAATTAAAAATATGCTTGGAGAGGAATATGATAATTTCCTTGAAAGCTACAATAAAAGCCCTTTACAGGGACTAAGACTTAATCGAACTAAGGTCTCTCCTAAGGAATGGGAGGGACTTTCTGCAGTTAAAATGGAAAAAATTCCCTGGATAGATAACGGTTATTATTTTGACGGGAATGTATTTGCCGCTACAAGACACCCTTACTATTATGCAGGGCTTTACTATATACAGGAACCATCTGCACAAACTCCTGCCAATATCCTAGCGGTAAATCCCGGAGACAGGGTATTAGACCTTTGTGCGGCACCGGGCGGGAAAAGTACAGAACTTGCCGCCAAGTTAAATGGAAAAGGTGTACTTGTATCAAATGATATATCTGCAACCAGAGCAAAAGCATTGCTTAAAAATTTAGGTGTATTCGGTATTAAAAATGCTTTGATTACAAGTGAAACTCCTAAGAATTTAAGTAATGTATTTAAGGGATATTTTAATAAAATTTTGGTGGATGCACCTTGTTCAGGAGAAGGAATGTTCAGGAAAGAGCCTGCCATTATAAAGAACTGGGAACAGTATGGCACAGGTTATTATAATGATTTACAAAAAGATATACTTCCTAATGCGGTGAATATGCTCTCAGATGACGGATATTTACTTTATTCAACCTGCACTTTTTCGCCTGATGAAAATGAGGGTACGATTGACTATATTTTAACAATATTTCCCGAACTTGAAGTAATACCTATCAATGACAGTTATGAAGGCTTTGACTTTGGACATCCTGAATGGATAGGTTCAGACAAAGAAGAAATACGAGGTGCTGTGCGTATTTGGCCGCATAAAATGGAGGGAGAGGGGCATTTCTTATGTTTGCTTCATAAGAAAAAAACTGATTATCCTAAGTATTTTGAAACTAATGTAAAGAGGGTTAAGCTCTCTAGTGAAGAAGAAACTTTCCTTAAAAGCTGGGGGTTAACAAGTGAAGAACTGGAGAGGCTTGAATTACATGGAGAGAAACTCTATCTTATTCCTGAGGGGCTGCCTGATGTCACCTGGCTTAGGATTCTTAGAAACGGACTTTATGTGGGAGATAGAAAAAAAGGGAGATTTGAACCAAGTGAACCTTTTGCTATGTCACGCACTAAAGACGAATCCAAGTATTTTCTTGATTTAGATTCAGATGACGAGAGAGCGGTTAAATACCTAAAATGCGAAACTATAGAAGTGACAAAGGATGAGCTTGTAAAAAATAAGCTTGATAAGGCTGAAAAGGGAACTTTTATTCTGATTGGAATTAACGGTTTTCCTTTGGGATTTGGGAAACTGTCAGGTACTACGGTAAAGAATAAGTACTTTGCAGGCTGGAGGATGATGTAGGGATTAATGAAGTAATGCCTACATTAAGTGATGCGTATTTGAATTTGGCAGGTAGGTAATAGGGATTATTTTCATCATTATTGATTTATATAGATAAGGTATGCTATAATTTCACTGATTTCAAAAAATAAGTATAGATTTCATCGACAGTAAATATAAATCTGATTTTAGGAGTAAACATGAAGGATAAATACCGGTATTACATTCAGGATATGGCAGTTATTACCTTTGCTACTTTTATAGTAGCTTTAGCCGTATTCTTTTTTATGATGCCAGATAATTTGGCTATTGCAAGTATTGCAGGTCTTGCGATAGTTTTACAGAAATTTATTCCGCTAAGTGTAGCAACTATAAGTCTGATATTTAATGTTGGTCTGCTTATAATAGGATTTATATTTATTGGCAGGGAGTTTGGCGGCAAGACTGTATATACCTCTGTTATTCTTCCGATTTTTGTAGGTATATTGGAAAAAAGCTTTCCAACCTATAAAGGGCTGACAAATGATTCATTTTTAAATATGATTTGCTACATTTTTGTAGTAAGTATAGGGCTTAGTCTTTTGTTTAATCACAACGCCTCTTCGGGCGGGCTTGATATTATAGTAAAATTACTGAATAAATATTTACATATAGATAAGGGAAGAGCTATGTCTCTTGCAGGAATACTGGTTTCGCTCTCGGCAGTATTTGCTTATGACACTAAAACCGTAGTGTTGAGTGTACTTGGTACTTATCTTAATGGAATTATTTTGGATTATTTCCTTTTTGGTACTAATATCAAAAAGAAAGTTTGCATTTTATCAGCTAAAAGAGAAGAAATTAAGAAGTTTATTCTTGAAAATATGCACAGCGGAGCTACTTTGTACAAGGTAATCGGAGCTTATAATAATGCAGAGCAGGAAGAAATAGTTGCAGTTGTAAATAAGAGGGAGTATGGTTTACTTATGCAATATATAAGAGAATCCGATCCGGATGCTTTTGTAACAGTATCTACGATTAATGAAATTATGTATAAACCAAAACCAAAGTGCTAGAAACTTATTGCTTGCAATCTATCTTTACTTATATTAGAATTATAGTAAGGTTATAATTACAAATTTTGGAAGGAAGATGAAAAGTTGGCGGATATAAACAATACACAATATTTTAAGGAAGTTACAGCTTTACCTAAAATTGAAGTAGGTGATGTAATTAAAAAAGTATATGAGGCTCTTAATGAAAAAGGATATAATCCTGTTAATCAGCTTGTAGGTTATATAATGTCGGGTGACCCTACCTATATTACAAATCACAATAATGCAAGAAGTATGATAATGAAAGTCGAGAGAGATGAACTTGTAGAGGAACTTATGGAGCATTATATAGATTCATTTACTCAAACAAAGAAGTCTATGTTTAAGGGCAAGCGTTAATGAGAATAATGGGTTTGGATTTAGGTTCCAAGACTTGCGGTGTGGCTGTTACAGATGAGTTGGGATTAACTGCACAGGGACTTGAGGTTATAAGACGAAAAGATGAGAATAAACTTCGACGGACTTTAGCCAGAATAACAGAACTTGTAAAAGAGTATAAGGTAGAGAAAATAGTATTAGGTTATCCTAAAAATATGGACGGTTCTATTAGTAAAAGATGTGAACTTTCAGAAGAGTTTGCTAAAAAACTTACTGCGAGAACGGGAATAGAAGTTATACTTCAGGATGAAAGACTTACTACAGTAAGTGCTCATGAGATAATGATAGAAGCCGGACTAAAGAGGGAAGAACGAGAAAAAATAGTCGATAAGGTAGCGGCTATATTTATTTTAGAAGATTATATGAATGCAAATAAAAAATAAAACTGAGAAATGGAGAAACTATGTTAGAGAATGAAGAATTAAGAACTATTGAATTTGTTGATGAGGACGGAGAAAATGAGGAACTTACAGTACTCTGTCAGACAAAACTTGCAGGAGTGAATTATCTTTTGGTTTCAGATGCGGAAATTGAAGATTTGGAAGATGATGCTGCTGCTGTTGATGTATTTATCATCAAAGAAGAAAGTGTATCTGAAGATGGAGAAGATGTAATATATAAGGTTGTAGAGGACGAAAAAGAAATTTTAACTGTATCGAAAGTCTTTGAAGAAATGATGGACGATGTAGATTTTGAGATAGACGAAGAATAATGTAACGAAGTATATCAGAACCTGAGGAATAGGTGAAGCCATGCAAAATGAAAACGGAAATGAAAAATTTAAGGCATTACTTAAGTCAAAGGGCTTAAAAGTGACAGGGCAGCGTTTAGCTGTCCTTGAAGTATTGCAACAAAGAGTAGATGAGCATCTTACAGCAGAAGAGATTTTTGATTTGGTAAGGAATGACCATCCGGATATAGGTTTGGCTACAGTTTACCGTACTATTCAGTTGCTTTCAGATATGGGACTGATAGATAAACTGAGCCTTGATGACGGCTTTATACGGTATGAGATAGGTAGGTCGTCACCTAGCGGACACAGGCATCACCATTTGATTTGTTTAAGCTGCAATCGTGTATTTTCATTTGAAAAGGATTTTATGGAGCCGCTTGAAAATGAAATTAATAAGCTGACAGGGTTTCAGGTTGTTAATCATGAGGTTAAGCTTTATGGATATTGTAAGGATTGCAGGGATGCTAATAAACAGGACTGATTTACTCCTAAATTAAGGAGGACAAATGCCAGAGAGTATTAATGAGAAAAAACATGAGAGAAAATTTGGAAAACTTGTTGAAAGCATAGGAAAGGCTACAAACAGATACAGGCGTACAAAAAAAGAAACTGAAGGAGAAGCAGGTACATCCTCTAAGGATGTAAGGAAGGTTGCCAATAATAAGCATAAGGCTAAAATAGCAGAGGATAGCATAGACATAGATAAGCTTCCGGCAATTTCCAAAATGCCAAAAGAAGTTTCAAGAGAAATAAAGCCACGGAGGGCGAACAAGGAAATCAAAAAACCTATAAACGGGTTGAAGATTATACCTCTTGGCGGTCTTGAACATATTGGAATGAATATTACTGTTTTTGAATATGAAGACAGTATAATAGTTGTGGACTGTGGTATGTCATTTCCTGAAGATGATATGCTTGGAATTGACTGCGTAATTCCGAATGTAAATTATTTAAAAAAGAATATTGATAAAGTTAAAGGCTTTGTTATTACACATGGTCATGAGGATCATATAGGTGCTTTACCTTATATATTAAAGGATATAAATGTGCCGGTGTATGCAACAAGGCTTACAGTTGCGATTTTAGAGAGTAAATTAAGCGAAAGAAACATGCTTAAAACTACTAAACGCAAGATAGTTAAATATGGGCAGTCCATTAATCTTGGTTGCTTTAGGATTGAATTTATAAGAACAAATCACAGTATCAGTGATGCGTCGGCACTTGCAATATATTCACCTGTTGGAACTATAGTACATACAGGTGATTTTAAGGTAGATTATACTCCTGTATTTGGAGATCCTATTGATTTGCAAAGATTTGGAGAGATAGGGCGTAAAGGCGTACTTGCACTTATGTGTGAGTCCACTAATGTGCTTAAACCGGGCTTTACTATGTCTGAGAGATCGGTAGGCAAGACTTTTGACAATATTTTTTCAGAAAATAAAAATAACAGGATTATAGTTGCAACCTTTGCTTCAAATGTGGACAGAGTTCAACAGATTATTAATTCGGCTGAGAATTTTGGCAGAAAAGTAGTTGTAGACGGCAGAAGTATGGTTAATATCATAACGATAGCTAGAGAGTTGGGATATATTAATATAAAAGAAAATACCCTGATAAATATTGACCAAATGAAGGATTATTCCGATGAACAGCTTGTTCTTATAACAACGGGAAGTCAGGGTGAAGCTATGGCTGCACTTTCAAGAATGGCAGCTTCAATACATAAAAAGGTAAGTATTAATCCGGGAGATACAATAGTATTCAGCTCTACTCCAATCCCGGGAAATGAAAAATCCGTATCAAAGGTCATTAATGAACTTTATCTAAAGGGAGCGAAAGTGATTTTTCAAGATGCTCATGTATCAGGGCATGCTTGTCAGGAAGAAATAAAGCTTATGTACTCGCTTATTAAGCCTAAGTATTCCATTCCGATACATGGAGAATACAGGCATTTAGTACGCCATGCAGAACTTGCAGAAGAAATGGGTATATCTAAGGATAATATTTTTATACTTAAAAACGGAAATGTGCTTGAAATTAAAGAAGAGGGTGGAAAAGTCATTGATCAGATAGAATGTAAGGGCATTAT
>CAUTOC010000041.1:0-21834 GCA_963539695.1 uncultured Catonella sp.
AGGTAAGAAATATTTGAAAACACAGGAGCTGAAAGCAAAATTATATCACAATCTGAAAATTCCACAATATCATCAACTATTTCATTCAAAACCCCGTCATCTTTTGCTCTTAGCAGTTCCTTATCTACATCTTTTTTGTAATTATAAACTACAAATATATAATCAGGATGTTTCTTTCTCCATATCTTTGCAAGCGAACCGCCAATAAGCCCAAAACCGATAAACCCTATTTTCTGCATAAACTTCTCCAAACCTGCCAAGTATACAATATAGATATAAAATATCTGAAATTATCGAAACAACTTTGCTTTAACCTCTCATTTTGCAAGCTTCATATCACAATATAAAAATGATAGCTTTAAGCCCCTGTTTTGTCAATGCCCTTTAGTACACCTTTTTTATTTCTGCTCTTCTCTCCTGCCATATTTTCTTTGATAAATCATATACAAATAAATCTCCGACTGCAAATCTTACTTCCTTCCCATTTTCCATATACTTCTTTCTATTCATAGTTTCATACTTCCAATTATTAAAATATCCCTCTCTCTCATTTTCAGCATTTATATAGCTTAAAGTTTTAATTCCACCTTTTAATGTTGAGATATCTGCTGTGACAACAAGCCAACCGCTCTTTATCCAAAAATTTTCATCAAAATAAATAGATAAGTGTTTTTTCAAATATTCCTCTAAATTAAATCCTTTTTTACATACATATATTCTTTCAGGCAAAGCATATTCTCCTATCCATCTCTGCATATAAGCATTACTTCCTGAGTATAACATCTGTCTTGGCAAAAGTTCTTTATTATACCTATATAATCCTATGTCCCCCTCTGAAACTCTAATATAATGAAGGTTTTCTCTATCTTTCCTGCTGCCAATCTTTATCAGTCCAAGTTTTTTATTTTCTTTCTGTGATACTTCCTCATAATAAATATCAACAGGGATCTTATTTCCTGTAACTTCATCAAGTACAAAGAAATCAAAATCCATTCTTATACCATAAAGTTCATTATAATAATTACCTATGGTTGTCATAGCAAAATTAACTGCATATCCTTTCTTAAAAGAACCTTCATTCTTAAATTTTTTGTTATCACCTTCAATTAACGGCAGACTATCAAGCCTAACTCCTCCATCCAATATAAAACTTCCGTTCTCTTTTTCCCACATTGTTGTATTTTTAACATTTAAGAGAGTAAAATCTATCAATCTTCCGCTTACTTCGACTTTTATCTTATTTTCTGCAATATAGTGATCTATTGCAAGGTTTGCGTAAGTTTCAGAGATTGAATTTGAAGTTGATAAATAGTTTATTGCAAAAGTTCTTACAATTATTGTGTATTTTCCTTCAGTTACCGTCATCGGTAAACGAAAATTAGTATTATCGGTAACTACTATAGGTATATTAGCAGGGCACAGTCTATCACCGCACATCACATCAAACGGAAAAATAACTTCTTTTTTAAGTGTATATTTTGTATAGTCTCTATCACCATACCCCTTTATATCCAAATGATTACCTGTTGTTAAAATATCAATGTCAAAATCTTTTTCAAGCACCAACTGATATAAAGCTTTATCAGGTTTTATAAGCTGACACCACTTCTTTGCATCCCTTATATTGTAGTCACAGACTACAGGTGTATGTACCTTCACAGGGTTTACATAGTCTATGTCAAACTCAAGGCTATTATCTCCTTCAGAATTTATACTGTCGCTAAGGGTATAAAATACCTGTCCGCTACTATCATAAATACCATTTTGTATCTGATTTTCTATCTTTTTACCAAATTCATATAATACTTTATTATCTGTCTTTTTACCTTTTGCATCAGGTTCTTTAGGCTTTGGTGCAGATTTTCTAACAGAGCTGTCATCCATAATAAGTTTCCCATCAATAATCAACCTATCATTTTTAACAATTAGATGTCCTATTGTTGCTTCTATTTCCGATTTCGGATTGTAAGGTGGTATAATTAATCCATTTGCAGACCTGACTCCAAGATTTATCGTTCCTAAACTCTCCGGTGGCGGCTTTACATGTTCATCTTCCGATAAATTAGTTAAATACTCCACTTTAGGCGGAATATATCCGGTAGGCAACATTTTAATCCCTGTATCCGATATTGCATTGTTATATAAAACTGCCCCATCTAAAGTATATACTTCTAAATTATCAATATACCAATAAGAATACTTTCTTTTAACAGTTGTTATGTAGTCTACCCTGCTGAATGCGGTATGATGTTTCATTTTTTTACCTGTACCCGTAGTCCAGCTGAGTCTCCAATTTACATAACTTTTTACATCATAGAATTTCTCACCTTTTTTATTCTTAAATCGGTATTTCAACAGATAGTTTTCCGTAATAACATTTTTATAGTAATATTCACTTACCGGAATTCCTTTTTCTATATCAAAGGGAGAATCTTCAAGAGTTCCTGAACCAATTACCCCCGATGGCTCCGGATCCTCTAACTCATTTGACATTTCTGCCTCTTCTCTTGTTATCTTTGGTGGCGGTCCTTCATATATTCCTACTACCATAGAATTTTCATTCCCAAGAACCACCTTCTGCTCACTTGCTTTATCTCCTGTTTTTTTATTTTGAGAAACAGATGGCGTTGCTTCTTCCCGGAATTCGCTTGAAATAAGCTTATACTTTATCTTTTTGTTATTTTTTGTAATTATTATTTCTTTAGGAAGAGTGACAGTTACCTCTTCTCCAAAATGCTTTTGTACATCATTCTCTATAAATTTAGATCCTTTTTCTTTTTGTTTAAAATAATAATGTGGATTAGATAATCTTTTTTTGCCAACATCAACTTCTTTGGCATTAATCTTATTAATTTTAATGCTTGAACTATCTCCTAATAATACTCCATTTTTATCAACATATTTCACCATTACATTAGAAAATATGTCATATACAATTTCATGATTATAATAATTCTTATTTAACCATTGTTTTTTAGCTGCCTCACTCCAGTATTCTGCTCCACGAATTTTATCAATATCAGTTAAATCATTTTTTCTTATTCTCTTTACTACATCCAGTCGGCTATCATATTCATATTTAATACCATTTAGGTATATATATTTTCCATTTGGCTTTTCAAAATCTTTTTTATTTTTTCTCCAAAAAGCATCAATTATTTTCTTTCTTGTAGAAGCATCTTCTATTACTTCATAAGTTTCAAAAAAAGTGTCTATATATAGCTTCTTATCACCTTTTTTATACTTTTCTACAAGTTTAGAATAAAATGCTTTATTGGCTATAATTTGATTTTTTATATACTTTCCTAAAAGTTTATTTTCTACACTATATAATGTATTATTCTTTAACCTTTCTTTAGCCGTAACTGTTGCATTATTTATATAGAATTTAATCATAGGGGTTCTTCTTCTAAGCGGATAACCAAAATCATCTTTATTTGAAGGTTCTAGTGATAGATAGTAACCTTTTGGTTGCCATCTAATATTAGTTTTTGCTTTGATAGCAGAAGAATCCCATTTTATATTTCCATTATCTTGTTCGACTGTAAAATCTATATTTGATTTCACAGTTTTAGTATACATGAAAATTGTAAATAAAAATATAAAAATTACAATAAAGTATAGTACTTTACTTTTATTCATACTCATTTCCATCCATAAAAAGTTCCTGTTGTTCCTGGATAATACCAATCTTTATCATTAGGTGTTATCTTGAAAAGTTTAAGTAATTTTTTCTTTCTTAAATTTCTTTTTGTATTATCAAAATCATTTATCCCTGCCCACTTCCAAGGGTAATAATCTGCATTAATAGGATAATTTGATCTCATAGGATAATTAATACTATAAACTCCTTCCATCCATTTTCCTAATTCTACCTTTTCTTTATAAGATCTAATTATTCCCCAAGGTTCATTAACAAACAAAACACCATATATTATTTTTCTTAGGTTTTTATCTAAATTTTTACATGAAACTATTCTAAATTTCATATACTCATGGAAGTATGGATCAAAACCATCATAATACACGGCACTTGCTTCTGTTGACGATTGCCCGGCTTCTATTATTATTTTATTATCTTTAACAAATTTTACATATTTTTTAAGTTCATTCTTTATACCTTTTAATTCCTTTTTACTATCTTGAGGTTTTTTATAGAAAGAAACCATCTTATCAATCCATTTTCCGTTAATTGTTCTATAATCTATATTAAACCTATGATCTTGAAATCTTCTTATTTTATCTGCTTCTTCATATATATTATTATAAGAAATATATCCATCTTTTAATCTATTATAAGCAAATTTAGGTGGATCATAAGTTTCATGCAATTTAACAATACTTGTCGGAAAATTTTCATAAGAAAACCTTGTTTCATAAAAAGAATTCGGATAAGCTGCAAGTATATATTTATATTCCGAAGCATTCACAGGAAGGTTAGTCTTGCGGATAAGCTGACCATCCGGACTCATAGGATATCTTTTATCCATATTATATGTTTTATCTATAGCTTTCTTAACTTCTTTTAAACTAACTTGTCTTTTAGGCTTGATATTTCTTTTTTGAGAATACTTGCCTAAAGACTTGCCGATAATTATTCCTTTTTTTAATACAGTTACAAGGTCTAATTTATGTCTCTTATCAGCAGCATTTAAATCATTAATTCTTCCAAGTTTTTTTACTATAACTCTTTCATTTAACTCACTTTTTAATTTTTGATCAACTACAAGATGTGAAGATGGATCCCACCCATCATCTGAATATAAAATTTCACCATCATTACTGATAAATTGATAATCTGAATAATCTTCCTTAGCCTTTATTCCCTTATCTTCACCTAAATAATTCATGATATCAACACAAACCGAAGAAAGTTTCTCAACTGTAACCTTATCCTCAGAAGATGCCAGATACTCCAACCCTTCAATACCAAACTTATTTAATCCCTGCTTTTTACCTTCAAAGCTATTGTCCTCAAGCACCCCTAAATTAGTTAGCTCTGCAAGATAATCCACAACTTGACCTGCTGTACATCCTTCAGCCGCAAATGCTTCATACTTGCAAACTCCTGAAAACATAAATATCAAAGCAATAAGTACATTAATAAAAACTATTTTTCTAAAATTGAAATTTTTCATTTCTATCCCCTTCTTATTTCAAATTTTAATTTGTTTATCTTTCCGTTTGCATCTCTGCCTACCCAGCCTACATAATCATCATAAGGCTCTATGTAGAAACCATTTTCGGGATAATTTGCAAAGATATTAAATTTGTTATTTTTAGTAAATATTCTGCTGCCGTTACCTGTTACTACAGTTATCTCCATATCATTCTGATACTTTCTTGTAACATTTATAACTTCTGCTCCGGTAAGAACTTCCGAATCATATTTGGCAACATTATATTCCCTGTAATCCTTTTCTTTCTCATTAAGACTGTTTACAAAAGCAGAACCTAGCGACATTCCTTCATGCATAACCAAAATACTGAAACTTATAATTACACAGGTTATAAATATTCCGGCTGAAATTGTTAACATTTTTAATGAATTTTCCACATTTCCTCCTTATCCTTCATATCCAAGCACACATTTTGGGCACGGAAAGGCTCCTGATAAAGCACATTCCTCCATAGAAGAATAAACTTTAATCTCCCCCTTATCAGATGGCAAATGGCTGCAAATATATGAATTATGATAGATATTGTTAAAGGCATAATAATATATTCTTTCTTTATTAGTAGATTGAAGCTTATAAATATTTTCCAGATAGCCATTATAACTTATATCTTTCTTTGGTTTTAACAACAAAATATCTTCATTTATCTTATTTAAGTATTCTGATAAAAGTATTTTCCCTTCAATTCCGGATACCGCTTCTCTTTTACCAAATAAGTATTTTTTAAGATTATCTTCTGAATGTTTTTTTACCAAATCATATTTTGCATTTCTAAAATCATCCTGAGCATCACTAACTCCTGCTACAGCCAATTCTGTTACTTCATTTTCTGATAAAATACCTTTTTCTAATTCTAAAAATAATGCCTGTATCCTTATACTTCCCAACAAAGCAAATATTATTACAAATAATGATATTAAAGAACTAATTTTTGATATATTCATTTTCTATCATTCCTCCCAATTCTATTGTTTTTTCAGGAAATATATTTAACAATTTACCCTTATCTTTTATTATGCAGCAAATTTCATCTCCAATTTTAAATTTGTATTTAGAGGTGCTTTTTAATTCATCCTTGATTTCCACATCTAACACCTCTATATAAAATTCACTGCTATCAACGACCTCTCCTCCTTTAATAACAGGTCTTACAGCTCTCCTCTTATGTAACAGTCTAAGCTCCTTATTCGGTGTAATTTTATACAGGCTCATATATAAGTTATTAAGTTCTTTCCTATCAATGTATCCTGTGTACTTTACTTTATCTAAAAATCTATCTGTAAGGTTAACAACTTCAATATCCGCAAGTGCTTTTACCCTCATTTCAGTAATATATATAGGGCAAATAAATATCAATATAAATCCTATGATTATGCTCCAAAATTTACCAAAAATCTCCATAATAATTCCACCTTACACATTCTCTCTAAACTGTCAGTAAAGGATTCATAAATAAAAATCTGACCTATTGCCACTGTAAATAAAAGTAAATTAGCAATCTTTTTAAACAATTCAAATACCCTTAACATAGCCTATACCTACTGAACCTGCTGTATAAAAGTAAGCCTGTCCACACTTCCATCATCTTTATACTTTACTTTTCCTACAAAGTTTCCATACTGATAAACATTTGCAGTAAGCCAATTTGTAGTTTCTACCTTAACCCCCTCCGGTGCCAAAGCCTTTGTATCATTTGTAACTACATATATATTAGTCTTACTTTTAAGCCTTTTAGCAGTTCTTATCACTTCATTTCCTGACAATGTTAAGCCATTGTAAAATTCAATACCTCCATTACCCATCTCTGTAGTATACTCACCCATTTGATTTATCCCCTGTGCAGCTATATCTTTAGCCTCTCTTGTTACAAAAAATGCAATACTTATTACTATACAGGTTATAATCACTCCTGCTGCCAGTGTTAAACCCTTTAATCCGTTACTCATATTTTTCCCTTTCAATTAATAAATCAAGTTAATTTAACCGTTACATCTAACAAATTTTTTATACTCACAATTAAAAACGGAACTATCATATATGCTCCAACTGTTACCATAAATGGGAGATATAAAAATGTTGAAATTATGGCTTCTTTTTTTCTTACAATTAATTCCTGCTCCTGTCGTCTTTTGGCCGTATAATAATCTTTCCTAGATAACAAATCCTTAAATGCCTCATTTATACCTATTTTATCACTTGCTATCAAATCATCTATTACATTTATAAAACTTGTAGTTTTCCATTTATCTCTAAGTCTGTCAAATGCAGCATTTTCATCCACATCAAGCTGATCAATGCAAGCTGCTACACTTTCTTTAAGAAACAGAGTAAAATTTTCAGTCCATAGTAAAATTTCCTCAACTGTCATTCCTATAACTCCTGCAAGTGAAATTGTCATAAGCCTTACTTGTCCTATTTCTTCCTCTAATTCAGCTTCATAAAACATCCCGTCAATAATCAAACTTATATGCGGAATATAGCTAAGTAAAAAAGAAAACAACAAAGCCGGTAGCAATAATAAATAAGACAATTTCCAAAAACTAAGCCAAATAAATAAGCTTATAAAACTACCCAAAAAACATATACACCTCATTAATATAAACTGCTGATATGATCTTTGTGGAAAATTTTCATCTAATATTTTTGCAATTCTCCCATTTTCCATGCCTACATTTTCAAACATCCATTTAATCCACTTATTTATCAACCGATTTTCCATAATTGCAGCTAATAAGGGTTCTGTTCCATCTTTTCTAATTTCCTGCATTTTTTCAAAAAACATAACAAATAATATTGTAATAACTATACAAAATGCTCTAGTGATACTACTTCTAAGCCCGCTATAAAATACATTTAACTCAGGCACTTGCGACATAGCCCATCTCTCCATAATCGGCATACTTATTAAAGAAAAACTTATTGCAAAAAATACCGTGCTGAAAACAAAATCTTCTCTATCCCACTTTAGTAAGTCTGAATCAATATTTTTTTGTAATTCATCTATATTAGAAATAAATGTATTATCATTATCTCCGTATTTTATACCACACTGACAGATTGCTATAAAAATAAGCAAAAATCTATTTGGAATAGCTGCCTTATAGTGTTCCGGCATACCATCTCCATCCAGTTCCTCCTCAATTAAGCCAAGATGAAGTTTAAGTTCTTCACCGGCAACAGAAAAAGCTGCAAGAAATGCTTCCTCCACATCATTAAATCTGTAATATTCCCTCCTAAGCTCATTAAGGTACAAAGATAACTGTTTAAGCAAATTTTTTTCCTGTTTTCTTTTCCACTTTACAAAACTGTCCTTATAAGTCATAATTCCAAGCACTAAAGCGGATACAAAATATTTTTTATCAAAAAGTGCGATTACAGAAGCTGTTATAAATACCGATGAAGCTTTTAATAAGTTAGTGAATAAAAGCTTAATAGTATTTACACCTAAACCAAAATCATCAAACGGCAGGTATCTTCCGACCTCATATTCGGTTTTTCCAATCACAAGCCTTCCTATTCCATTTAAGCATAAAAGTTTATAGATGCTAAACAACCATTTTTCCATTTTTCACCTTCTGCCACTGTCTGATATATTTTATAAAATCAAAACTTTCATTTTTAGACAGTCTTTCATAAATAGCTTCCTCTGTTTCTCTGCTTAACTCATCTTTTAATATATACTTTCCGGCACTGTTATAGACGATAACCCTCTCATCAAATCCGGCCTCATTTTCACAGGGTACAATTTCACTTATTTTTTCTATATATCTTTCTCCAAAAGAGTTCTTTTTAACATGTATATTTATCCTTACAGAGCTTACCGCCTGCATAAGTGCTACTTTTTCATTTCGGAAATTTCCCTGCATTAACAATGAATTTCTAATATAATGTATCAGTGCTGTCGTATCTTTAGCATGATGAGTAAATAATGTAAAGGCAGAGGCATTCTGAGCTATCTGTACTAAAAATAACACAGCCTGCATAGTTGCAACTTCTCCTAAAATGGTCACATTTCCATCTGTCTTTTTGGTAAAATCAAGACCTTCCTGTATTCCAATACCCTCTGTTTCTTTAAAACTTACTATATTTCTTCCCGGAAGCCTTGCCCTTAAATGTAATTCAAAAGACATTTCCGCAACCCTTATATTCAGCCAATCCGGTATAAACTTAACCATCGATGCCAAAAGCGTGGTTTTACCTGAACCCTGCTCACCGGTAATCGCAATCAGTCTTTCGCCTTTTACCAAATATTTAAGTAGTTTAATAATATTTTCTGAACCTTCTCCTGTAATTATATCATCCAGTTCTAAAATATTTTCCATTCTGAATTTTCTGATAAAAAAACTCCAACTTTCACAAAATGGCGGTCTTGATATAGAGGCTCTTGAGCCGTCTGTAAGCTCTGCTACAATATACCCCCTCCTTTCAGATAACTGTCCTATTCCATAACTTTTACATAAATTTCTGCATATCCTCTTAATTTCAGATTCGCCCTTAAATTTTAAGAAGGACAGGCTTATGGAATTTCCCTTATACATCAACCATACACAAAAACTTCCGTTATCACCGGAAACTCCTCCTGAAATCCCATCTATAACCATCGGCAGTAAGGTATCAATAATTCCGTTACCTTTATAATTTTCATAAATTTTTTGACATAAAATCTCCATTTTTTCCGGAAATGTAATACCACGATGACTAAATTTACTAAAAACCCTGTTCAGCATTTTTTCATCTATAATTCTTTTCTCTTCTTTTTTGATTATATCTGAAAAATATTTGTCTAAAAGTTTTTCAAGCCCCAATTTCCCATATCTGTTAAAACTTTTTGCAAGCATTATTTTGAATTTATCTTCTGCATCTTCCTTTAAAAATAAATCTATATTCTCTTCAGTTATTTTATACTTATCTGCAAGAAAATTAGTAATATAGTTTTTTACAAATATTTTTGAAGCTTCATTACCTGAGCCGCAAGTACGCAAAGCTTCCCTTAATTCTTCTCTTCTTTCAATCCTTATCAACTTCTCCTTCATAAGGAAAGGTCCAATATTCAAATTCACCCTTAATAATTGTGTAAAATCATTTTTTACTGCATTTAACAGTTCATCAAATCCTCCGGGGCTATTTACTTTATCCCGCTTTTTAATATAACCTTCGGCAATCATTCAGCCAACTCCTTTTCAATATTCTTTTCAACCTGATTTTTGATGAAACCGGTAAGTTTTCTAAGCTGTGAAACCAGCTCATAACTTCTTTCTCCTCTTGTAGACCAAAGATTTTTTGACAAAAAGCTTGATAAATTTCCATTTCTGCAAATTCTTTCCAAAGATTCATAATATGGAATATATGATATTCTTTCATCACCAATGTCAGAGCCTGATATAAATTCCTCAAAATTCATATCACCTGTCTTTTTATATCTACTGACAATAAAGCAAATTTTCTCCTTATTGATTGAATAATCATTTAATATACCATTTATATCAATATCATCCTGTGGTAAACTAATGAAAATCAAGTCTGCTCTTTCAATAATTCGCTTTGTAGTCATAGTATTCAGTCTTTTTAAGTCTGAAAATACTATTTCATACCTGTCACTTAGTTCATCCAACAGCTTATCAATTATTTTATTCATTTCGTAATCAAAAAGGTCAGGATTGGATGAAAACTGCGGAAAATAATGTAGCCTTCCATCAGCCATGTGTAATGCCGCATTACTAAATCCTCCTATAGAAAGTCCTGCTTTCATTCGCCCATAAATGTAGTTGATATTATTATTTCTGTTATAATATATTGGTTCTTCAAACAAAAACGGCAAATGTTTTTTTCCAACCAAAATATCTTCAAGACCATATTTCTCAGGAACATGATTTTCAAATAATGCTATTTTTTTCTTGTATCTTTGTGCGTAAAAATGTGAAACCAGTGCAGCATTTGTTGTAACACCGGTTCTTATCTCCGCACTGCTCCAAAATGCTACGAGCATAACTACCTCCCAAAACATAAAATAATATTCATTGGATTATTTAAATTTTTATCAATCGGTGTAAATAATTACTCCATTTGATAAAATTTTTAGATTTAATAATCAAATAAAAAATATAGAACTTCATAATCAGATTTAAATCAATATTGTTTTCCCTAATTAAAATAATACTCTCTAAAATATCATTTGTAAAGATATTTAGAGAGTATTAATATATAGAAATTTTATTCGATTTTTTATGTAATTCAAACAAAGTTTTCTTCCAATTAATACCAGTTATCTTTGTAAGAATTGCACAAAATTTTAGCATTCCAAATATACAAATTAACTAAAAATAGGATTTATTTATCAAATTTGTGGCTTTTGAAAGAAGATAAAGCTTATTTTGCACCATATTGTTTATAGTATTCATCTATCCTTACCTTTATCTCATCATCAATAACAACTTTTCCCTTTACTTCCCTATTATACAGATATTCTATAACTTCTTTCATTGTTACTATTGCCCCTGTTGGAAATCCATAAGTTGCCGACACTTCCTCAAGTGCACTGATTTCACCTTTTCCTTTTTCTCCTCTGTCAAGTGAAACTGTCATTCCAACCACATTTACATCTCCCATCGACTTTATTATAGGATAAGTTTCTTCAATGGACTTGCCGGAAGTTGTAACATCTTCTATAATAACTACTTTATCACCTGATTTAATTTTACTTCCAAGCAAAATGCCGGTATCACCATGATCCTTAATTTCTTTTCTGTTTGAAGAATATCTAATCTCCTTTCCATAAAGTTCATCAAAAGCAGCTACTGTAGCTACTGACAAAGGAATCCCCTTATATGCCGGTCCAAAAAGTACATCAAAATCATCACCATAGGCATTATGTATTGCCATAGCATAAAATTTACCAAGCTTTCTTAACTGTCCTCCTGTAACATAAGCTCCTGCATTCATAAAAAACGGTGATTTCCTACCACTTTTAAGAGTAAAATCACCAAATTTAAGAACTTCACATTCTACCATAAATTCAATAAATTCTTTTTTATACTGTTCCATAAAAACCTCCAAGTAAATTTTTAACCTTCCTTCCCTAATGCACAAAAAAGAGCTGTCACTACTCCGGTAACAGCTCTTTTATAATTATTTAATTAAGCACGCTCTACACAACCACTACGAAGGCATGAAGCACATACATGCATAGTCTTAGCACCGCCTGAAGTCTTTACTCTGACAGTTCTGACATTAGCCTTCCAAGATCTGTTGTTTCTTCTGTGGGAATGGCTCACAGCTATACCAAAGCTAACACCTTTTCCACAAACATCACACTTTGCCATTACAGCACCTCCTCTATCTCCAATGGAAATTTTAGGTTAATTTACACACAAAACACACACTAGTTAATTTTAGCAGAATTTCTATATAATTGCAAGCCTCTTTTATAAGTAAAATTTTCAATTTTTTCTTAATTTCTTATATTTTTTTTTACAACTTATAACTTACATCTATATCTGCTTCAAACATTCTTCGCCAAGGCATAATTAATTTAGATATTTGTAAATTATCAGATATTGACGATAATTCATTTTTTATAAATTCTTCCAGTCTTTCTTTAACAATCTTGCTTATGATTCCATCCTTCTCTTTAACATCAAAATAATTCATTTCATATTTTTCCAGTTCATTTGCAACCTGTTGTCTGACTACAGAGCAATACCCTGCATCTTCAATATACCTAAGTCCCAAAAAATTCTGATGTTTCTGTGTAAACTCAAAATGATAAGAGTCAACTGCTTCTGCAATGGCTGTACCGACAGTATTTGCAGAAGTATTCCACCCTGCATAACCATCCACCTTCATAAGCAGATTATTTGAATTTAGAAGCCTTATTATTTGTAAATCACCACCGTTTGCATAAGCATTATCCGCTATAGTTACAATTTTACCTTCTGTCAGTCTATCTTTGATAAAGTCAAACATTTCAGCTATATTCCGTTCAGCATAGTACTCAGGATATTTAGAAGGCTGATTCACAGCTTCTTCCATATTGCTTGCAGGAGCTGTAACTGCCATTATGATATCAGCCATTTCGTATGATTCAGTAAGTTGACAGCCGGCTGACAACACATGGTATTTAAGTGTACCTGAAAGCATATTTCCTTCATATAATGGGATAATACTTCTTGCTGCATCAGTAGCATATTTTATGTACACTTTTGGTTTCTTCCCTTTAAGGACATTTATCATTCTTGACATAAGGGTGAGTTCTACCTCATCTGCCCCGGGATACATAAGTACTTTATCTTCCAGACAATTTTTAATTATCGCCTTTCTTATTTCTCTCTGATCTATAGCTGCATAGCCATACTTACAGGAATCATCCTGCGGTACAACAAGTGTATCTACTGTCTTATCCTTAACTAATTCAAGAGAAGCTAGATTTAATGCTTTATTTACCTTCCTTCTTGAAATGTAATCATTTAAGTATCTTTCAGGAACTTTTTCTATGATTTCTTCAAGTGGTAAAATATTCTCTATACCCAAGTGGCTTCTATGCATGGCTGCACCGATTTCATGTATTTCCCTGCCATAGTTTTCATAGTAGTCTGGTTCTTCATCGCTGCTTGAATAATTCGGACACCTCATTATTATATTAAATGCATAGATTATAAGCCTCGGATTATCTTTTCTTATTTCTCTTAAAATATCCAGTCTTTCTTTTAGTTTCTCTTCATTTTCATTATGTATTCTAGATGGAACCAAGCCTCCGTAAAGCAGTGTATCCAAAGAAATAATCAATCCTGTAGCATCTTTACATTCACTTGTCAAAAATTTATCTATCTCATTTAAGTCAGCAGGAACTTTTTTATCCCCCAATTTTTTAGGCAGAACTATATCAATATCATCATGAGAAAAAAGTTTCTGCGGAAAATAATAATTACAAGGTCTTTCATCTAAAGGTAATAATACTATTTTTGACTTCATATTACCCTCCTTCTACACTAATTCTTTGTAAGCTGATTTATATGTCCTTTTAATTTCAAATCCAAACTGACCATAGAACTTTACAAGTATGGTCCAGTCGATATTTACTCTGTTTATACTATTATGTACAGCCTGAATTAAGGACTCACGAAGCAGATAATTGCCAACTTGTCTGCCTCTTATCTCTTCGGCTATACCAATAGGGCCAAGCCCTCCGTAACCCGTCTTTTTACCCCTCTCATCCTTATAAGAGGTAAGCATACAAAAGCCACTTACTGTTTTTAGTGACTTATTCCATAAAAGCACAATTTCAGAAGAATCTTTACCGGATTTAATCGCGGTATCTACTTCATAAGCCCATCTTCCCGGAAATTCTTTATTTAAAAAGTCCATCAGCTTATCGTAATCATTGTTGTATGTTTTTACTTCAAATTCATCTGTAAAAGGTGAGGTATCAAATTCAGCCAGCTTTTCATTATCAGTCAATAAACTTTCCAAATCATAGTGACTTCCTCCGTTTACGGAAAAACCTAAACCTGTAAAAAATCCTATATTTCCCTCATTTGGATTAGGAATTCCCGAAAAAAAATTGTGAAATTCCTGACCTATGACTACCTTTTTTACTCCCGCCTTCCTAAGCTCATCTAAAGCACTTGTAACTAGAAGCCTTCCATAGTCTTTGTGCCTTTCGTTTTTGTCAACAGCTATTATACTAATCCAGGCAGTATCAATGTATAGGCTGCTGTGAGATAATTTAGTACCGATAAAGCCAATCAGCTTTGAATCTGATTTTTTTCTTAATATAAAGCTTCCCTCAGTGAATTTATCACTGTCTTTTAACAGTTTTTCTTTTAAATTAACCTTTGTCACATTATATTCGGGAAGAAATGATTTTTCCGCTAATTCTGTCATTTCTCCTAAGTCATTCTCCGACATAATTTTAAGTTCAACATTTTCCATAATATCAACCTTTCACTGCCCCGCTAACAGCTTCTATATAATTTTTCTGACAAAGCATAAATACTATTAATACAGGTATTATCGACAAAATAGTACCTGCCGCTACATAGCCAAATTTATAACTAAACGAGCCGTTCAGATACTGCAGGGCTGTTGCAAGCGGATATTTTTCAGGGTTCTTAAATATAATAATAGGCCATAAGAAAGCATTCCAGTTTCCAATAAAGTCAAATATTACAACTGTAGATATACTTGGAACTATACCGGGAAGCATAACTTTAAGCCAGGTAAAGAACTGCCCCGCTCCATCTATTTTAGCCGCATCTATAAGTTCCTTTGGTACACCAAGATAGGCCTGTCTTAATAGAATAATACTAAATGTTTTTACAGATGAAGGCAGGATTACACCCATCACATTATCAAGCAAATTCATCTTTGAAACTGTAAGATAATTGATTATCATACCTGCGGCAGCCGGAATTATCATAGTTGCAACAAGAACTCCAAATACAAAGTTCTTTCCCTTAAAGTTCATAGTTGCTAGCGGATAGGCACACATTGCAGAAAACACCACATCTATCGCTATCGCACCAAAGGTAATAACAACTGTATTCCATACATATTTATGTAGTTTCATAAATTCCATTACACCGGTATAATTTACAAATGAAAAGCTACTTAATGAAAAATGTAAATCATAAATATTGGCACCTGTTCTAAGTGATGACAAAAGTAACCAAATAAAAGGTCCTGCACATATTATAGCTATTGTAATTAAAAGGATGTATGAAATCAAATTAGAAATGATAACTTTGGTTTTAATTTTCTTCTTTAGCCTTACATTACTCATTATTTGTCATACCTCCCTTCTTTCCGTATATAAAGACCGCTATACTTACAACACTGGTTATGACCGCCTGTACCGCTCCTACTGCTGCGGCATATCCAAAGCGGAACTCTCCGAAGGCCTTTGTATATGAATAATAATTTATCACCATAGTTGCATTATCGGGACCTCCCTTTGACAACACAAAAACCACATCAAACACGCCTATAGCTGATATAATCGAATTCAAGGTACAAAGCCAGATAAAAGGCTTTAGTTGTGGAATAATTACACTTGTAATGACTCTAATTGTACCCGCCCCGTCTATTCTGGCAGCTTCACCAAGTTCTGAAGGTATGCCCTGAAGCCCCGCAAGATACATCATCATATAATATCCAAGTCCCTGCCAAAGTGTGATAAACATAAGACAGAGCATAGCAGTTTTCTTATCACTGATAAAACCTAATGGCTGTGTAATAAACCCCATATTACTTAATAAGGTATTTATAACACCGCTTGAATTAAAAATAAAACCCCAAATAATTGAAACAGCAACCATAGAGGTAATAACAGGTATATAAAAAAGGGTGCGAAACAAGCCGATTCCCGGTAGCTTTCTATTTGCTAAAAGGGATAAAAGTATAGAAAGAATCTGTATAACCGGAACAACTGCAACAAAAATAACGGAATTTTTAATTGCAATAATAAATTCCCTGTCATTAAACGCCTTGATAAAATTGCCTAAACCAACAAATTTAGTCTTACCCAAAACCGAATAGTCAAAAAACATAAGTCCAAGACTTGCAAATATAGGAATAATTGTAAAAAGTAAAATAATTATAAGTGCCGGAGCCATAAATACATAAGCTACCGCTGTTTCTTTAGCCTTCCTTGCCTTACTGCTTTTTACCATAATACCTCCAAAATGGGGCTGTCGCACAAGGAAAAAGAAATACAGGATATTGTGATTAACTAACAATAAATTTACCATATTTTGCAGTGTTTTCCTTTAATACGACAGCCTCATGGAATAAGTTTAAATCATACCGAAATCTTACTTGTTTTCAGCCAAAATCTTATTAACATCTTCTTCAGCCTGTTTAAGAGCACCTGTAATATCATCACCATTTATGATAGAAGCTTCATAAGCCTTATTGATAGCTGCTTGGATAGTTCCCTGATTAGCTACTCCAAGTGAGAAATCCTGAGATGTAAGACTTGCCTTTGCAGACATTGCACTAGCCTGTCCTTCAAGTGTGGTTGTGTCAGATATGAAGAAATTGTCTTCACTTGCTGCCTTTGTTGAAGGGAAGATAGAAACTGTCTTACAGAATGCAAGCTGATTTGCATCATTTGTTATATAGTTAGCAAAAGCAATGGCTGCTTCCTGATTCTTGCTTGCATTAGGAACTACAAGGTTCATAAGAGGGTTTCGGCTAAGTCCTGTGCTTCCTGTAAGTGGTGTGCTTACAGCTATGGTCTTATAGATATCAGGGGCCTCATCTTTTATTCTTCCAAGTGAAGAGCCTGAAGAACTTACTATAGCCAGCTTACCTGATTCAAAAAGTTTAAGTGCTTCATCCCATGAGCCCCAGTTCGTTTTTGGAAGTACACCCTTATCTGTATAGGATTTATACTTTGTAAGTAAGTCAACAGCAGCCTGTGTATTAAAAGCTGCTTTTGTGCCATCTTCACTTAATATAGGAATATTTTCTTCAATTAAAAGGTTAAAGAACTCATCAGGTAAGAACAAATATGCCTTGGTATCTTTATGGAATTTCTCAGCCTTTTCAAGTGCATGGTCAAATGAATTAGGGGCTTCGATTCCACCCTTCTTCATAAGATTCTGGTTGTAGAACATAATGTCAGGCGAAGCATACCAAGGGAAAGCATATACGGAATCTCCAACCTTAGCTGAATTCCACAGGCTCTCAATATATATACTCTTTTGATCGTCTGTAGCAGCCTTATTTAAATCAACAAGTGCATCCTGCCCTACCAGAGTAAGTGCCATCTGTGTATTAAGGTTAACAACATCAGGGGATGTTCCACCTGCAACAGCAGTTACAAGTTTAGACTGTACATCATCATAAGGTACATCTAGCCAGTTGATGGTTACATTCGGATTGGCAGTCTGATAATCTGCAATTAACTTATTGAAGAATTCTTCAAAATTTGCCTTAAGGGATATTGTCCAAAATTCAACAGTTACTGGCTCTGTTTTAGCTGATTTTAAAGAACTTGAAGTTGTAGAAGTACTTTTAGTGCCTGACTTAGCGGAACTACCGGAATTTGTCTTTGCATCATTACCACCACAGGCAATAAAAGCTGTAATAGTAACTGCAACTAGGGCTAACAAACTTAATAATCTTTTTTTCATTTCCCATCCTCCTTAAAATTATTATTAGGCATTAACCTTTAATTTGATAATAACAGCGTTGTTTAAAATATACAATAAAAACAGGTAATTCTGAAAGTAGATTTATAATTAGTAAGATTTACTCTAATTTTTGCAAAATACTTTCACAATCACCTATATTTTCACCAATTTACAAGATATAATTTTATAAAATTAACTATTTTCTTCCTTTTCTTTCTTTATAGCCTTAAAATAATTTTTATTTGCAGAACAGTATAAATAAATTACATCCATTATCATAATCACTACCATCTGTACTGAAATGACATTTGCCATCCCCTTAGGATAACTTACCTTTATTACCTCATCACAGAGATTGGCATATTCACAGACTTCATTTGCAGTTATAAGAACAATGTTAGTTTCCTTTATCTTGGCCTTTTTGACAACAGTTTTCAGATTATCATTTACACCTGATATATCACATGCTATTACCAAACTGTCTTCATTAAGTAAATTTACACTTGGTTCTAGAAACTCTTTCTTGATTACAGTATTTATATCTATACCAAGTTTAAGATACTTTAGCTTATATTCCTCAAATATTGCATTTTCGCTCTCAGAACCTATTAAAATTACTCTTTTCTTCCTATTTAAGAGCGTAACTATCTTTCTGATTTGATTATCTTTTATTAAAGCAAAATTTTCTTCTACAAGTGTAGTGTAAGCTGCTTTAAGCTTATTATTTAGCTGATTTACCTTCTTTTCATCAGTACTGTTATTCCTCTCATTTTCAATATCTTTTTCATAAGAGAAGATAAATTCCCTATATCCCTTATATCCGCATTTCTTAGCAAATCTGTGAAGGGAGGCCTCGGATACATACAAAAGTCCGGAGATTCCTTTAGACGAAAAATCTCTTATAGACTTATTTTTGATAAAAAACTCACCAATGCTTTTTTCAAGCTGAGTCATATCTTCGAAGTTTTTTTCGATATTTTGCTTTGTTTCATTCTGATAATATTCAAAAAAATAGTTATTCATTTTTTCTCCCACATCATTGAATGTTTTCAAGTATTACCTTTGCCAGACTTTCAGCAACTCTTTCATTCACAGCTATACTTGGATGCCCTGCAGCACCTATTCCCTCGCTTTCCTTTTGCTGTTCAAGTTTGACAAAGAGTATATTTTTATCTCCGCTTTGTTCTTTATACTCTTTAACCAAATCTCTGATAGCAGGAAGCAATGCCGTGTCCATCACTCCGTAAGCTACAAATATTTTAGCCAAAGGATAGAGTTTTCTTAAATTTACTATAAATTTCGTATATTCATTTTTAAATAGTTTTAAACATTCCTCCCTGCCTCTTATATAGCTGTTGTCGTTTGTTCCAAGATTAATAACTATATAATCAGATTCAGGAAAAGTATCACCTTCAAAAGGAAAAAAATTCTGTATTATTCCGTCTTTATTTGGCACATCAACCTCAGGCGGTATCCATCCTGAGATAATTCCATGACCGCTTCTTGCAAACACAAAGACCTCAGAGCCTGTTTTCTTTGCTGTAAATATGGCAGAGGAACCAAGTATATTTTCTTCAAAAGTGGTAAAATCATCCTCTCCGTCTATACCGTTAACACCGTAGCCTGCCGTAATGGAATCACCAATGAATAAAATGCTTTTATCCGGGGTTTCAGTCTTTTTTACGCTTGCCTCATCTTCAAAATGCAGACTACTAAGCCAAACATTCCCATACTGTTCCTCTGTAAGCTTTACAATATCTATTTTATGAAGCTTTCCGTCATTTTTAAGCAGCTTAATATCCTTTAATTCTTTGGTTACAGCTACCTTGGTTACATTTAAAATATCATCATCTACAACTATTCCCACATACGGACAACTATCCTTATCAGTCTCATTTTCAGGTGTAATAGTAAGAGTTATACTACCCTTGCAGTAAAAGGATAACCCTGTGTATGAGTCCCTAAGCAATAATTTATCTTCTTTTTCATTAGTCCTTCCGAGTAATTTAACCTTTTCAAACGCCATAATTTCTCCTTAAAAATAAAAATTTATAAACATCCCCAACGCTAAAAAAATCATCATAACGCTTCTAGTTACAAATATAAGTGCTTCTTCTGATTTTGAAGTTTTTTCTAAAATCAGGTTAAAAGCAAGATTCATATAAAATAGCAGAATTGCAATAATTAATACCTTTATATCAGCCTTAAACAAAATAAAAGGCAATATTACACCTGTACATTTTAAGCTTGTTACCAAAATTTCATTTAATACCGCATTAATTTCTTTAACTCCTGACAATTTAAGCCTTGCAAGAATACCGTTATTTCTTATTCTTTTAAACTTTACAACCTGATTCATACTTATATTCATACTGACCAAAAGCATAAAAAATAAGGTTATATAAGATGAAAAATTAATCTCAGAACTTATTCCGTCCGCTATTTCCCTGTTGTTTACTGAAATAAATAAAATTTCATTTACAAGCTTTGTCTTAGCAAGACTTTTTTCATACTCATCAAAGCTTATATCTTTTTCAACCCTTATTCTGTCATAAAGATTAAGGTATATATAATCACTTACAAGCTTGGTCGCAATCTTGTCATTTAAAAGGCTTATCCCCTGTTTAAAACTATTTTTCTTTACCTCAATAAGTCCGTTAAATTCACCTTTAATAAAATTCTCTTCAAAACCTTTTTTAATTATATACTTAATATCAGCTTCTTTGTCGGTAATTTCCACTCCGCTAAGTGCACCGATACTTTCTGCTGTTTTACGAGAGAGATTACTTTTATCTTCATCTACAATCTTTACCTTAAAGCTTGTCGGAGTTTCTAAACTTTTCCCAAAAATATTAAGTGCAAAGGAAAAGGTAAATGAAACTATAATAAGTATAAATACCCATTTGTTAATTAATTCATTTTTAAGTTCAATCCCAGTATACACCTAATCACCTATCCCTATAGTCTTTGCGAAGTTTATAAAAATAATCAGAAAAATCACATTCGTAAGTAATATTTTAGTTATAACGGTCAGATAGATTTCTGCATTTGAAATACCTGACAATATAAGCCTTTGACGCATATTTTTATGTAGGATTTCACTGTTTGCCAAACTCCCTATACTTATTCCCATTAAAAATATAGCTACAAGCAAATAATATCCTGCTTCAATATCCTTCTTATCAAATCCCAACACCCTATCTTCTCCGGTAAATATACTGTTTCTGGCTAAAGTGAGCTTTATATAGGCAGTTTGAAGCTCATTAAATTTTTTCATTCTTTCATCTTCCGTCATTCCTCTTTCATACATTACATCCATATAAGCCAGTCCGGCATTTTGTGAGACATTGATTATATCTGTAAATCCTTTTATATAGCTGATTATCAGCCTTGTAAAGTCATTATTTTCATTTTTTGTATATATACTAATTTCAGCTCTCTTACCTTCATATAAGGTGTTTATTGTTCCATTTTTTATATAGACTAAAAGTAAAGCGTCTCCGGCATCTACCCGACTCTTTCCT
>CAUTOC010000042.1:0-21598 GCA_963539695.1 uncultured Catonella sp.
ATGGTTGACGGCCTTGGAATAGGTGATGTGGGTAACTCGGTAATGCGTGACAGACAGAAACTTTCTGAGGACGGGCTTGTCATAGTTACATTTGCTATGGAAAAAGGAAGTAATCTGATGGTATCGGATGCTGAAATTGTAACCAAAGGTTTCATTTATGTTAAAGAATCGGATATTATACTTAGAGAGGCTATGAATACTGTAAATGAAGCTTTGATAAGATGCCAAGATAAAGGTATAACTGAAAGAAACAAGATTAGAAATGAAATAAGAGATGCTTTAAGTGACTTTATATGGAAACAGACAAAGCGTTCTCCAATGATAATCACTATAATTACAGATGTTGAGTATTAGAAAGAGGAGGTGACATAGTGGCAGCCGGTAGAAGAACAGGAAGAATTGTGTTAAGTATATTTGGAGTAATTATACATATCTTTCTGAATATAATATTTTATATGGTAATAGTCTATGCTATAATGAAGGCAAGCCATTATGCCTATGATTTTGCTTATCAAGTATTTGGCTCGGTTTCAGTTACAAAGGATTCGGGACATACTGCTGAAGTGACTATAAATAAAGGTGAATCTACAATGGAAGTAGCAAAGATACTGGATGCCAAGAAGATTATAGTTAATAAATATTCATTTTATCTGAGAGCTAAACTTACAAAACAGAATATTTTACCGGGTAAATATAAAGTTAGCAGTGATATGGACTATGATAAGATTTTTAAGATTATAACTACGCCTAATAAAAGTACAGAAAAGAGTACGGAGAAGAAAAAATAATGGCTGATCATGAAAGATTTGAAAGTTTTTTAGAAAGTATTTCTGATGACCTGCCTAAGTATCTTATAGACTTAGAAATTGAAAATATAAAAGAGAATATTCCTATAATAAGAAAAGGAAGTCAGCATCTTATAAGATTTATGTTGGAATTAAAAAAACCTATAAATTTACTTGAGGTGGGTACCGCTGCCGGATTTTCAGCTATATTTATGCTGGAGTTTTTGGCTAAAAATGCTGAAATTACTACGATTGAAAAGTTGGAAGAAAGAGCAGCTAAGGCAGAGGAGAATTTTAAGAGATTTGATAAAAATAAGCGAATAACACTTATTAAAGGGGAGGCTACAGACATTTTAACTGAACTTGTAAATAAAGGCTGTACTTATGATTTTATATTTATGGATGCGGCAAAAGGTCAGTATATCAATTTTTTTGAAAATATTAAGAAACTTTTAGAACCCGGAGGAATGCTTATAACAGATAATATGCTTCAAGAAGGAAGGCTTCTTGACTCAAGATATACTGTAGTAAGAAGAAACAGGACTATCCATGCAAGAATGAGAGAGTATGTAAATGCCCTAATGACTGATAAAGATTTCAAAACAATACTTTTGGAATCAGGTGACGGCATAGCGATATCAATTAAAAAGTAAAATTAGAATGGAAGATTAGATGGAAGGAAATTTAGTTATAAAGAAACCGGAACTGTTAATTCCGGCGAGTTGTCTTGAGGTACTGAAACTTGCAATTAAATATGGTGCGGATGCTGTCTATATAGGCGGTGAAATGTATGGGCTTAGGGCAAAAGCTAAGAATTTTTCTAAGGAAGATATGGCAGAGGGTATAAAATATGCCCATGAAAAAGGTAAAAAGGTTTTCGTTACAGCTAATATAACTGCACATGATAAGGATTTGAAGGGAGTTAGGGAATATTTTAAGGAGCTTAAAGAGATAAAACCTGATGCTATTATTATTTCAGATCCGGGTGTATTTATGTTAGCTAAAGAGATAACTCCCGAGATAGATATTCATATCAGTACACAGGCAAATAATGTAAATTATGCGGATTTTAACTTTTGGTATGGACTTGGTGCTACAAGAGTAGTATCAGCTAGAGAATTATCTTTAAATGAAATAGCAGAAATTAGAAATAATATACCGGCAGATAAAGAAATAGAGACTTTTGTACATGGTGCTATGTGTATGGCTTATTCCGGAAGATGTTTACTTTCAAATTATATGACAGGAAGAGATGCAAATCAGGGAGCCTGTACTCATCCTTGCCGCTGGAAGTACCATGTGGTTGAGGAAAACAGACCGGGTGAGTACATGCATATAGAAGAGAATGAGAGAGGAACTTATATATTTAACTCTAAAGACCTTTGCATGATAGACTATGTGCCTGAGCTTGTTAAGGCGGGAATAGATAGCTTTAAGATAGAAGGGCGAATGAAAACAGCTCTTTATGTAGCTACAGTCGCAAGAACCTATAGGAAGGCTATTGATGACTGGTTTGAGTCAGCCGTATTATTTGAGACAAATAAAGGCTGGTATGCGGAAGAAATAAAAAAGTGTACCTATCGTAATTTTACTACAGGTTTCTTCTTTGACAAGCCTGACAGTGATTCACAGATTTATGATAACAATACTTATGTAACCGGTTGTAAGTATTACGGTTATATTGATAAAGTAAATGAAGACGGAACTGCTATATTTGAACAGAAGAATAAGTTCAGTGTTGGTGATAAAATTCAAATAATGAAGGCAGACGGCAGAGATATAAATGCTACAGTTCTTAAAATGTGGGATGAGAGCGGGTTAGAAATAAAAGCCTGTCCACATCCTCAGGCTATAGTTAAGATAAAGTTTGATACAGATGTAGAAGTTATGGATATAATGCGTAGTGCAGAAGCAGAATAAGGAGGAAGGTATGGACGACAAGAAACTTTATGAAGAATGGCTTACAAGCCCTGTGTTTGACGAGGCAACAAAGGCTGAGCTTAAAGCTATAGCCGGTAATGATGCTGAAATAAGAGACAGATTTTACAAGGATCTTGAATTTGGTACAGGGGGGCTCAGAGGTGTAGTCGGAGCAGGTACCAACCGTATGAATCTTTATACAGTAAGAAGAGCTACTCAGGGACTTGCAAAATATATAATAAGCAGAGGAGCAGAGGCAAAGGGAGTAGCAATTTCTTTTGATTCCAGACATTTTTCACCTGAATTTGCAGAGGCGGCGGCTCTTACTCTTAATGCAAACGGGATTAAAGCTTATGTGTTTGATGCACTTCGTCCTACTCCTGAGCTTTCTTATGCAGTAAGAGAGCTTAAATGTACAGCAGGAATAATGGTTACAGCCAGTCATAATCCGCCGGAATATAATGGTTATAAGGTATATTGGGATGACGGCTGCCAGATAACAGCACCTGTGGACAAGGATATAATTGACCTTGTGAAGTCAACAGCATATTCAGACATAAAGACTATGGATAAGAAAGAGGCTGTTAAGGCTGGGCTTTTCAATGTAATCGGTGCTGAAATGGATGATAAGTATATAGCTGAACTTAAAAAGCTGATACTTAGTCCTGATGCTATAAAGAGACAGGCAGAGAACTTAAAAATAGTTTATACTCCTTTTCACGGTACAGGAAATGTGCCTGTTCAGAGAATGCTTAAAGAGTTAGGATTTAAGGAAGTCTATATAGTTAAAGAGCAGGAAGAGCCTGACGGTGATTTTACCACTCTTGATTACCCTAATCCTGAGGATGAAAAGGCATTTGCACTTGCACTTAAATTAGCGGAAGAAAAGATGCGGACATAGTGCTTGCAAATGATCCTGATGCTGACCGTCTTGGCGTATATGCAAAAGATAAAAAGACGGGAAAATATATACAGTTTACAGGAAATATGTCAGGTATGCTTCTTGCAGAGTATGAACTTTCCTTAAAAAAGGAAAAAGGCTTACTTAAAGATGACAGTACACTGATTACAACTATAGTTTCAACCAATCTTGCATTTAAGATAGCTGAGTATTATAACCTTGATTTGATTGAAGTGCTTACAGGATTTAAGTTTATAGGTGAGAAGATTAAGGGGTTTGAAGAAAAGGGCAAGGGAACTTATGAATTTGGTTTTGAAGAGAGTTATGGTTGTCTGATTGGAACCCATGCAAGGGATAAAGACGGTATTATGGCTGTAGTAGGTCTTTGTGAGGCTGCTGCTTACTATATGGATAAGGGACTTACTCTTTGGGATCAAATGATAAATATGTATGAGAAGTACGGATATTTCAAAGAGGGTATCTATACAATGACTCTTGCAGGAGAGGACGGTGCTAAGCGTATTAATGAAATCCTTGACAATCTCCGTAAAAATCCTCCTACAGAACTTGCAGGATATAAGGTAGTTAAGACAAGGGATTATGCAAATGATGCGGTTAAGGATTTAGCTACAGGTGAGATAGGAACTACAGGACTTCCTAAGTCAAATGTACTTTATTTTGATATGATAAGCGATGCGTGGTTTTGTGTAAGACCTTCCGGTACTGAGCCTAAGATTAAATTTTATGCAGGAATTAAAGGAGAGAGTTTGGAAGATGCTGACGAGAAATTAAATAAGGTACTTACAGAACTTAAAAAACTTGGAGATTAATAAACCGGATTTGAGATGACAAATATGAAGGAGAAAGCCAATGGAAAATAAATTGCCAAAGAGAAGTGAGGTTGAGACTTCACTTACTTGGAAAATAGAAGATATTTTTGTTTCTGAAGCTGAATGGGAAAAAGCCTTAAACGAAGCTATATCTTTAGCTGATGAAATTGTAAAATTTACAAATAAGGTAATGGAGAGTGCCGGAAATCTGTATCAGGTACTTGAAACTTATGAAAAATGCAGGTTAAAGCTTCACCTTGTAAATGGTTACGCATTTAAAATGAGAGATGTAGATACAACCTCTACTTCCGCTCAGACACTTTATGCAAAGGCTATGTCTACAGAGGTATCAATATCGGAGAAACTGGCTTTTTTGAAACCGGAAATTATAGCGGCAAGTGATGAAACTGTAGAAAAATTTTATAATGAAAAACCTGAACTTACTAAATATAAGATATTTATTACAGAAAAAAGAAGAGGCAAGGAGCACTCACTCAGTCCTGAACTTGAAAAGTTACTTGCAGGTACTAATGAACTTACAGAACTTCCTTATGAGGGATTTGCAACTCTTTCAAATGCAGATATCAAATTCCCTGAGATAACTAATGAAAAAGGTGAAAAAATACAGATTACCAATGGCAGATTTGTTCCTCTTGAGGAAAATAAGGACAGGTCGGTACGTAAGGAAACTTTTGAGAAGTTTTACGAGACTTATGCAAGTTTTAAGAATACCTGGGCAGTTCTTTATGCCGGTCAGGTTAAACAGCTTATGTTTAGAGCAAAGGCAAGGAAGTATTCTACAACATTAGAAGCAGCCCTTGACAGCACCAATGTATCTACCGAAGTTTATAAAAATCTTGTGGAAACTATAAATGGTAATCTTGATAAGATGCACAGATATGTAAGACTCAGAAAGAAACTCTTAGAAGTAGATGAACTTCATATGTATGATGTGTATGTACCTATAGTTAAAGATTATGATGTAAAATATACTATAGAAGAGGCGAAGGAACTTGTACTTAAAGCAGTATAGCCTCTTGGAACTAATTATGTAAATTTGTTAAAAAAAGCTTTTGCAGAGCGTTGGATAGATGTAGTTGAAAATGAAGGTAAGCGTGGAGGAGCTTATTCATCAGGAATGTATGGAGTACATCCTTTTGTACTTCTTAACTTCAACGGCACTCTTGACAATGTATTTACTTTGGCACATGAAATGGGACATGCTATGCACTCTTATTTTTCAAATGAGGAACAGCATTTCCTTGATTCAAATTATAAGATATTTGTTGCAGAAGTTGCCTCTACTACAAATGAAGTCCTGCTTATGGAATATATGCTTAAAAATGCGAAGGATAATAAAGAGAGAGCATATCTTTTAAATCACTATATGGACAGTTTTAAGGGTACTGTTTACAGACAGACCATGTTTGCTGAGTTTGAAAAGACTTCAAATGAGATGGCTGAAAGCGGAGAGCCGCTTACCCATGAAAATCTTACTAAATTATATTTAGAATTAAATAAAAAGTATTATGGCGAAACTATGGTAAGTGATGAGTTAATAGGTTATGAATGGATGAGAATTCCTCATTTTTATTATAATTTCTATGTTTATCAGTATGCAACAGGATACTCAGCTGCTGTTGCAATAGCACATCGTATCCTCAAAGAGGGAGAGAGTGCTGTTAAGGATTATATGAAATTCTTACATAGCGGTTGTACCGATGACCCTGTAAGTTTGCTGAAAATAGCGGGAGTAGATATGACTACCAAAGAACCTATAAACTCTGCACTTAAAGTATTTGAGAGAGTTATAGAGGAAATGGAAGAACTTGCAAAGTAAAAATTAAAAATATATTTAATTAAAATATAAGAGTATTTTGCTGACATGTTACATAAGAAAGTGACTGGCAAGATACTCTTTTATATTTTTTTTAGATATGTTAAAATACATGAAAGGAATTTTGAGTAAATGTTATGCAGCTAGATGTATAGGTGATATTTTCATAATGCAGGCTTACCTTTGATAGATAAGCTATGATATAAAGATTGGAGGAATAATGAAGAAATATCTGACTGACAATTTCGGATATACACTTAGAAATATAAGAGAAAATTTAAAACTTACCCAAACAGAGGTTTTTCAGGGAATTTTAACAAGAAGTACATGGTGTAATTATGAGTCGGAAATGATAATTCCGGATATGATAACTTTTATTACATTACTTGAAAGAATGGGAGTATCATCTGATAGATTTGAGTTTATAGTTCCTGAAGAAGTACATAAATTTTATACTTGGTATGAAGAATGTCTGTTTTATATAGAAAAGGAAGACTGGAACGGACTAATAGATAAAAGAAATGATTTTAAAGTACTCAAACAAATAAATGTAAAGATTCAATATCAATATAGGGATTTTATAGATTATGTGATTGAAAGATTTGCACACAAAAATTTGGATAAAGCTTTACACTATATAAATCAGGCTCTATTATACACAATAACCGATATTGATAATATTGTGGATAATAGAGCATTGTTGTCTATATTTGAAGGTCATCTTTTAGCTAATTATTATGATTTGCTTTATACTATGCGGGCAAATGACAGTATAACTAAAAAGCTGTATTCTTTTTATGAATATTATAGTCATAGATTAAAGGATGATTTGATAAAAGGAAAAATCATTCCAAGAATTGCACTTATACTACTAATTCATGATAAAAATACATTAAGCAGAGAAAAACGGCTAAAAATAGAAAATGAATCCATAGAAATATTGATTAAAAATTATATAATAAGAGAAGTACCTGAGATTTTAAAACATTTGATAAAAGATGAAATGTCTTATGGTTTATCTAAAATCCGTACTTTTCAAAGAAACGCTTTAGTGGAGGTATTTGGTAAGTACGGAGTTTGTCCTGATTTTAGAGTAGAGGTACAAAGATTTGCAAGAAAAAAGTATTTGTTGCTAAGTGATGTACTCAGACTTCGTAGACTTGAACTGGGGCTAACTATAGAGGAAGTAGCAGATAATATATGTGCAGTAAGCACTTATGCAAGAGCAGAGACAGGTAAAACCACACCGAATAAAACAACCTTGAGCCGTTTACAAGAAAGATTAAAACTTAGAGCAATACATTATAGTAGTGAGATAGAAACTGAAGATTATAGTATACTTATGTTTAATTCAGAATGCAGAAGGCTTGTAGCAACGGGGAGATATGATGAGGCTGAATTAAAGTATAATGAACTTTGTAAAAAGCTTGATACAACTATTCCTGTGAATATGCAGATAATAGAGTTTTCAAAAGTATATAAGCCTTCAATAAAAGGTAATAATTTAAAAAACTTGTGGAAATTAATGTCATATAATGATGTGAAATTTGAACAAAGAATTCTTTTTAGTAGAGAAGAGCTGGAAATATTGAGTTTAATAGTTTTGGAAGAGGCAAAAGCAGATAAAAAAAAGGGATTGAAATTATTAGAATTTGTACTTGAAAAAGAAGGTAAACAAAGAGGTACATATTATTCGAGAACTGCAATTTTAAAAAGAAATATGGTTAGGATGTTAAGAGATAATAAACAATATGAAAGAAGTTATAAACTTGCAAGAGAAAATATTAATAATATGTTCATAGAAAATGAATCAGGGCTTTTGATAAATGTGTTGGATTATATTTCTGTTATAGAAGAGGAGGCAGGAAGCATAAGTAAAACAATGAAAATTTGTAAAATTATGTTTTATATTTCAGAGTTATATGGAAGATATGACGCTGCGAACGGAATAAAGAAATACTTTGAAGAAAATTTTAATAAAGATGAAGTTTGGTATTAGAATACAGGTATCTGATTTTTGATATATAAATATCATTATCAAGATACCTGTAATTATATTAAGATAATATTAGATAAATTTAGAATGTGCAGAATAGATATGTATAGGTGGAGAATCTACTTTTTCACCGGCACATATCATCTTGTCGGTATTATTTTTAACCATATTAAAAGATGAATGTTTTGATAATAAAGAAGAAATGCTGAATACATTTAATGATAGTATTGCAACAAAACAGGCAAATGTTATTTTTCTTTTCATAATAACCTCACTTTAATAAAATTTATTTTGCTCGTCAAATATTGTTTTAGGGAAACAATTTATCTGATTGTGTAAAGTATATAAGAATAATTAAAGTAGAACAATAGCATTTTATCGGACATTTTAAGCAAAATTATGTACGAATAAATGCTATTGTTATTTATAAATATAATGCAATCAAAGTTTTTTTATGATAGAATAATGTTTACATAAATTTAGACTGTTTGTGAAAAACTTAGAATAAGCAATAAAGCTTATTTTGAAAGGAAATATTATGAAGTTACTAATAGTATCGGATATTCATGGTTCTTCGTACTATATGAAGAAAACTATAGAAAATTTTGAAAATGAAAAAGCAGATAAAATCCTGCTCTTAGGAGATATTCTCTACCATGGACCTAGAAATGACCTGCCCTATGGACATAATCCTAAAGAAGTTATAAAGCTTTTAAATTCGTTAAGTGATAAAATTCTCTGTGTAAGAGGAAATTGTGAGGCAGAAGTGGATCAGATGGTGTTGGATTTTCCTTGTCTTTCAGATTATATAATATTAAATATTGATGGAATAAATATTTTTGCAACTCATGGACATATTTTTGGAGAAACTAATCCGCCTAAGCTTCATAAAGGGGATATTTTACTTTGTGGGCATACTCATGTACCAAAATGTGAAGTTTATGAAAACTATGTATATATGAATCCGGGTTCCGCTTCAATCCCCAAGGAAAACAGTCACCATGGTTATATGATATATGAAAATAGAAAATTTATATGGAAAGATTTTGATGGAAATATTAAAGACAGCTATACCTGTCAGGAGGTATAAAATTGGATAAAAGATATGCAATTTTTGATTTGGACGGAACACTCTTAAATACTTTAGATGACCTTATGGATTCAACGAATTATATACTAAGACAGAGTAATTTTCCTGAAAGAACAAAAGATGAGATAAGAAGATTTGTAGGAAATGGACTTAGAAAACTTGTAGAACGGGCAATACCTAAAGAATACAATAATGATAATTTATTAATCGATAAACTTTATGATGATTTGGGAAAATATTATAAAGAAAATGCAGATATTAAAACATCACCTTATCCCGGTACTTTAGAAATGCTTGATGAACTTATGGCTAATAATTTTGAAATTGCAATAGTTTCTAATAAGATAGATCCTGCCGTAAAGGAACTTAGCAATGAGTATTTTGGAAACAGAATTAAGTCTGCAATAGGGGAAAAGTCAAATATAAGGCACAAGCCAGAACCTGATATGGTAATTAAAGCTATGGAAGAGTTGAATGCTACTAAGAAAAACAGTGTATATATAGGAGATTCGGAAGTCGATATACAAACGGCGGCTAATGTAGGAATTTCATGTATATCAGTTTTGTGGGGATTTAGAGATAAAAAGTTTTTAGAAAAATCCGGTGGAAATATTTTTGTCGATTCAATGAAAAATTTAACAGAAAAGCTAATAAAATTTCCAAATATTTGAAAAAATTAGTCTAAACTAACTAAAAATTTGCTTGAAATATTGCTTTTATTGATAAAAAATCTCTAATAATGGTTTAATTTTTTTGAAAATTATGCTATTATTATCAAGACAGATTAAATTTTGTGGGATTTTAGGAGGATAAAAGAATGTTTAAGGTTGTAAATAAGCGCTACTTAGCCAATAATATTTGGTTAGTAGATGTAGAAGCACCGAATGTAGCCAGAGCCTGTCTTCCGGGACAGTTTGTTATTGTAAGGCTTGATGATAAGGCAGAGAGAGTGCCTCTTACCATTTGTGACTATGACAGAGAAAAAAATACTGTTACTCTTGTTTATCAGTCGGTAGGTGCCTCAACAAAGCGTATGGAAAAAGAAGATGACAATGGTTATAAGGATATAGTAGGTCCGCTTGGACAGCCTTCAGAACTTTGTCTTATGCCCGAAGAAGAACTTGCAAAGGAGAAAATTCTTTTTATGGCAGGTGGTGTAGGTACAGCTCCTGTATATCCACAGGTTAAAGAAAACGGTTATGCTGCTGATGTTATTGTAGGTGCCAGAAATAAAGACCTTCTTATTCTTGAAGAAGAAATGAAACAGTGGGCAACTAACCTCTATATTGCTACAGATGACGGTTCTTATGGTTTCAAAGGAAATGTTAATGACTGTCTTAAAGATCTTCTTGCAAATCATGGCAAAGAATATACAAGAGTAGTAGCGATAGGACCTATGATAATGATGAAGTTTGTCTGTCTTACGACTAAAGAACTTGGAATACCTACTATAGTAAGTATGAACCCTATTATGGTAGATGGTACGGGTATGTGTGGTGCCTGCCGTCTTTCTGTTGGTGATAAGATTAAATTTGCTTGTGTAGATGGTCCTGAATTTGACGGACATCTTATAAACTTTGATGAAGCTATGAACAGACAGCGTATGTATAAGTCTGAAGAAGGAAGAAAGCTGTTAAAGCTTCAAGAAGGCGATACACATAAGGGAACAGGATGTATGACACCTAATCCTCAGAAAGTAGACTAATTTTAAGCTAATAAAGGAGATAATAAAATGGCAGTTAATCCAATGCAGAGAATTCCTGTTAGAGAGCAGGAAGCTAAAGTAAGAGCAAGAAACTTTGAAGAAGTTTGTTACGGATATAATCTTGAAGAGGCTATGGATGAATCCACACGATGTCTTAATTGCAGAAATCCACGCTGTGTAGGCGGATGTCCTGTAGGTATCGACATTCCGGGCTTTATAATGAAAGTGAAGGAAGGGGATGTTAAGGGAGCTTATGAAACTATAAGCAAATATAGTGCTCTTCCTGCAGTATGTGGTCGTGTCTGTCCTCAGGAGTCACAGTGTGAAAAGTATTGTGTAAGAGGTATAAAGGGTGATTCCGTATCTATAGGTAAGCTTGAAAGATTTACAGCTGACTGGGCTCGTGAGCAGGGTATTCGTCCGGAACCTGCAAAGGCTAAGAACGGTAAGAGAGTTGCTGTTATAGGTGCAGGTCCTGCAGGGCTTACGGCAGCCGGAGATCTTGCCAAGGCAGGCTGTGATGTCGTTATATATGAAGCACTTCATGAGGCGGGAGGTGTGCTTGTATATGGTATTCCTGAGTTCCGTCTTCCAAAAGAAACAGTTGTTAAATATGAAGTTGATAATGTTAAGGCTCTCGGTGTAGAGATTAAGACTGATTATGTAATAGGTAGATCTATTACTATAGATGAACTTATGGAAGAAGACTTTGATGCGGTATTTATCGGCTCAGGTGCGGGTCTTCCTAAGTTTATGGGTATCCCGGGAGAGAATGCTAATGGTGTATTCTCCGCAAATGAGTACCTTACAAGATCAAATCTTATGAAAGCTTTTGATGACAACTATGATACACCTATCCATCCCGGTGAAAAGATAGTGGTAGTGGGCGGTGGTAATGTTGCTATGGATGCTGCAAGAACAGCACTTAGACTTGGGGCTGAAACACATATCGTATATAGAAGGTCGGAGGAAGAACTTCCTGCCAGAGTTGAAGAGGTTCATCACGCTAAAGAGGAAGGAATTATATTTGATGTACTTACCAATCCTATTGAAATTATTGAAGATGAAAATGGATGGGTAAAAGGCTGTAAGTGTGTAAGAATGGAGCTTGGTGAGCCTGACGAATCAGGTCGTAGAAGACCTAAAGAGGTTCCAAATTCTGAATTTATTATTGAATGCGATACAGTTATTATGTCTCTTGGTACAAGTCCTAATCCGCTTATTTCTTCTACAACAAAGGGGCTTGAGTCTAACAAATGGGGCTGTCTTGTTGCTAAGGACGAAAATGGTGAAACTACAAAGACCGGTGTATATGCGGGCGGAGATGCAGTTACCGGAGCTGCTACAGTTATCCTTGCTATGGGTGCGGGAAAGCATGCCGCAAAGGGGATTTTAGAATATCTTGGAGTTTCAGAAGCTTAATAATTAAAATGATTTGAAATTATAAATTTACTTTTGCCCTGTCAGAAATGAAGGGGCAAGAGTTTTTTGTTTTAAAATAGGTAAGTTTGTGATATAATGTGAACACTTATAAAAATAAAATTCTTGTTTATATCGGGGAGGATATATTTTGATAACATTATTATATGTAGTAATAGTAGTTTTAACAGTTTTGGCAGTTATTTTGTTTTTATCAAGAAATAGGGTTTTGAGAGAGAAGAAAGAGGCTGAAAGAAAATTAAAAGATACCTTAAATGATCTTGAAAATGTATATAGTGAGATAAATACTACACAAGAAGAGCTTAATATGAAGTACAGAGAGATAAAAGCAAGCGAAGATAAAATTAAAAAATTGGCTTATGAAGATTCTCTCACAGGACTTCCCAATAGAGTTGCTTTTAATGAAATGCTTACACATACATTAGAAACCCTTAGAAAAGAAGAATCGGTTGGAATTATGTATGTTGATTTGGATAATTTTAAACAAATTGATGATTTATGGGGACATACAAACTGTGATGAATTGATATTGGATGTCAGTCATAGATTAAGGCAGAATTTGGATGAAAATGATTATTTGGCTAAAATGGGTGGAGACGAATTTATTGTGCTTAGCCAAAATATACTTGAATTGACAGATTTTAATGAAAAATTAAAAAGAATAGGAAATTCATTCAGATTTCCGTTCATAACATCTTTTGGTCATATTGTAGTGACTGTAAGCATAGGTGCGGCGGTAGCACCAAGAGACGGCACTAAGGCGGATATGCTTGTAAAAAATGCTGCTACTGCATTAGCTGAGGCTAAGCGTCTTGGAAAGGATAATTACTGTTATTATAGTGAAGAAATGGCTGCAAAAGAACTTGAGAATATTGAATTACAGTCAAGCCTTACTAATGCAATCAAAAATGACAGCTTCATTATTAAATATGCACCTGTCTTTGATATTGAAAGTAAAAAATATGACACTGTGCGTATGCACCTGCTTTGGGATAGAGATGAAAAAGGAGTATGGCAAGCTAGAAAATTTATAAGTTTTGCTGAAAAAACAGGTCAGATATTTGCACTTGGCGAAAATACATTCAGAAGAGTTTGTGAAGAAATTAAACTTTTTACTGATAAAAAAGTAATTTTACCGCTTTCAAAGAGATTAGTAAAAAGTTATGATTTTAGAAATAAACTTTATAATATTCTTGAAGAAACTGGTACAGATGCGAAAAGAATTATTTTTGAAATAGATGAGAATATATTAATGGCAGATTTACCGGAATGCAGTTTTGTTATAGAAGAAATGATTGAAAGGGGGGTTGGATTTAGGGTCGGCAGATATGGAAGTGGAGGTATGTCTATGGACATACTTAAAAGTTTACCTGTAGCCCAAGTTTCAATTCCGCTAAATCGGCTCTTGGAGGAAAATGAAGCGGAAGAAGTGATTAAATATTTACGGATAGTTACCGAAGTTGCAGGCAAGCTGGGTGATAATGTATCATTTTCAGGAATATATGATTCAAATGTAGAGGATGTAGTTATAGCCTGTGGCGGGAAATTTGTTGAAGGAGAACTTTACAGTAAACTTTTGGATGTGACAGAGATAAGGTAAGTATTCTGCATAATTTTAAGGGAGATATATAATATTGTGCAAAATAACGAATAAAGTTTTAAAAAATTGTTTAATTTGACATTGTGATTCTTATAATAATGTTTTATAATGTGCTTGTGTTTGATTCTAAAAAAATTGGGAAGAAAGTGAGGAAATTTGAATTATAATGAATTTGTAGAAACAGTAAAAAAACTTTTGTCTGAGAGGCTTAAACCTTCTTATAAAGTTATCATTAAGAAGGTAGTTAAAAATAATGATGTGTATCGTTATGGGCTATCTGCCTTTCCAAGTGAAAATAATATAGACAGGAAAATATCTAGGATAATTTATCTTGAAGATTTCTATAAAGAATATGAAGAAGACGATAATTACAAGCTGGAAAACATAGTAGATGAACTTTATTATATTCTGACAGATTTTGATTCGCCTAAATTCGATGAGACAGATTATACCGATTTTAATAAAATAAAAGATAGGATAATATTTGAGCTGATAAATTATGAAATGAATGAAAAAAGGCTTTTAGAACAGCCTTTCATTAAAATTATGGATTTAGCTGTTGTTTTTGCCTTTGTTGCAACTGATTTAGGAAGGGATTTCGGTGTAGTGCATATTACCAATGAAATAGCTGAACGAATCGGACTTACAAAAGATGAGATTTGGGATATTGCAAGAAAAAACACACCTAAACTTCTAAAAGCCGATATCGTTCCTATGTCAAGTTTTATTCCCTATGACGGTAATTATAAAGATGCGGAAGAAATGTATATTATTTGTAATAATAAAAAGGCCGGCGGTGCAGGTGTTATTTTGTATGATAAAATTCTTGAAGAACTTTCGTCTAAACTTGAATCTGATTTATATATCCTTCCAAGTTCCATACATGAAACGATTATTATTAGGGCTGATGGGAATGTGGATGTATCTGACTTAAAAGACATGGTTAAAAATATCAATGCAACAGTAGTTTCCGCTGAGGATATTTTATCCGATAAGGTATATTGCTATGCAAGAAAGAATAATAAGCTTGGCATAGCATAGTTTTGATATTTTGCCGATCAAATATAAAACAAAAGATAAAAAATATGTAAAATTCAACATAATACTTGAAAAAATTCCATAAAAAATATACAATATATATATGTATTAAATCCAAAATTCAGGCTACATAAGTTTGTGGCAGATTGGAGAAAATTATGGAAATTTTTAAGTATGAAAGAATCAGAAATGTAGCTCTACTTGGCCATGGCAGCTGTGGTAAGACTACACTTGCAGAGGCCATGGCATTTGTAACAGGTGTAATTTCAAGACAGGGAAAGATTGAAGACGGCTCAACTATCAGTGACTATGATAAAGAAGAGCAAAAAAGAACTTTCTCCATCAATACTTCAGTTATTCCAATTATTAGTGATGATACAAAGATTAATATTTTAGATACTCCGGGTTATTTCGATTTTGTTGGGGAAGCCGAGGAAGCAATGAGTGCGGTAGATGCAGCGGTGATTGTTATTTCTGCTAAAGCAGGTGTACAGGTAGGTACAGAAAAAGCGTGGAATCTTTGTGAAAAATATAAACTTCCAAGAATGTTCTTTGTAACAGATATGGATGATGATAATGCAAGTTATAGAAAAGTTGTGGAAGCCCTTCAGGAACTCTATGGTACAAGAGTGGCTCCTTTCCAGCTTCCGATCCGTGAAAATGAAAAGTTTGTCGGTTTTGTAAATGTGGTAAAAATGGCAGGTCGTAGATTTAATAACGACGGCACTTATATAGATTCTGATATTCCTGATTATTCTATGGAATATTTACAAACTTACAGAGATGCTCTTTTAGAGGCGGTAGCTGAGACAAGTGATGATATGATGGATAAGTTCTTTAACGGTGAAGAATTTACTCAGGCTGAAATGTCTACAGCCCTTAGAAAGAGTGTTAGTGACAGTTCTCTTGTTCCGGTACTTATGGGTTCCGGTACAGAGGCTAAGGGGGTAAGAAATCTTATTGACCAGATTATAAGTTATTTCCCTTCACCTAATAAGACTATAATAACCGGTATAAATCAGAAAACAGGAGATAGTTTCCATGCTGATTATGATGAGAATAAAGAAATGACAGCTAAGGTATTTAAGACTATAGCAGATCCGTTTATTGGAAAATTCTCACTTATTAAGATTTGTTCAGGTGTACTTAGTGCTGACTCAACAATTTATAATGTAGCAAAGGATGTTGAAGAGAAAATTTCAAGACTCTATGTACTTAGGGGAAAAGAGCAGATAGAAGTAAAAGAGCTTCATGCAGGTGATATCGGTGCAATAGGTAAGCTTGATATTGCTACAGGTGACAGCATAGCTACTAAGGCATTACCTGTAGTTTATGATAAACCTGCTTTCTCGGTTCCATATACATATATGAGATATGTAACCAAGAATAAAGGGGATGATGATAAGATTGCAAGTGCTTTAGCAAAGATAGTAGATGAAGATCCGACTATCAAGCTTGTAAATGACAGTGCAAACCGTCAGTCACTTATCTATGGTATAGGAGACCAACAGCTTGATGTTGTTGTAAGCAAGCTTGCTACCAGATACAAAGTTGAGATTGAGTTACTTAAACCTCGTATTCCTTATAAGGAAACCATTAAGAAGAAAGTTTCTGTTCAGAACAAGTATAAGAAACAGACCGGTGGACATGGTCAGTATGGTGATGTGCATATTACTTTTGAGCCTTCAAATGACCTTGAAAAGCAGTATATATTTGAAGAAACTGTATTTGGCGGAGCTATTCCTAAGAACTTCTTCCCTGCTATTGAAAAGGGTATAGCAGAGTGTGTTACTAAGGGACCTCTTGCAGGCTATCCGGTAGTCGGGCTTAAAGCTACACTTACAGATGGTTCTTATCACCCTGTAGATTCTTCAGAAATGGCATTTAAAACTGCTGCTATTCAGGCTTTCAAAGATGGATTTATGCAGGCTATGCCGATACTTTTAGAGCCTATTGTAACTCTTAGAGTAGTAGTTCCTGATGAGTATACAGGTGATGTAATGGGAGATCTGAACAAGAGACGAGGCAGAGTAAGCGGTATGAATACTCTTTATGACGGAAGAACTGAAATCCTTGATGATATTCCGCAGGCAAGTCTCCTCGGATATTCTACAGACCTAAGGTCTATGACAGGAGGTATAGGAGAATATTCCTATGAGTTCAGTCATTATGAAGCAGCCCCTGCCGATGTGCAGGCAAAGGTAGTTGAAGAAAATGCTGCCAATGCAGGTAAAGAAGACTAAGTAATAATAAATATAAATTATTTTGATTAGTGAAATAAAGTCCTGTCTGAATTTATAAGGTTTCAGACAGGGCTTTTATAGTTTATAAAGTCTGTTGTTAAATTGATATAGATTTTTTAAGTCCTATTTTGATAAAATTGGAGTTTTCAAAGAAAATCTCTCTTATTTTCTGTTTTTTAATATCGTTTCCAATGAATACCACTTTGTCAGATATTTCGTCAGTGTTTAATTCTATTTGGTATCTGTTATCGGCTACATCAAATCTAAGGTTAAGCCCTTTGACAACGAAGCTTCCCTTAGCTCTAAATACATTACCGTACTGACCTCTGATAAGATTTTCAAGAAAAATAATAAATTTCTCCACAGTTCTTACAGATATATTATTAAGCGAAAAACTATCAGGCATTTCTGCCGTTTCATCTTTTATAGGTATATCTACAGTTCCGTCAAGATATTTAAGTAAAAGAGAATCCCACCAGTTATCAGAAAGGGTGGAGTAGTGCTCTGAAGCTATATTGCAGGAATTATTTATACTGTTTACTTCAAGTTCAAGTTTTTCTTTTTCACTTTTATTCAAATTTTCAGATTTTGAAAATATAACAGTATCTGCAAATTCTATTTGATCTTTATATATTTCAGGAAATTCATTTTTATATCTATCAAGACTTAAAGCATCTACAATGGAAATAGGAGCCATAAGTTTAATATGTTCGTATTCAATTTGTTTAAGGTTGGTTATAAGATTGCTAAGCATAGCCACACCGGTAGGCTCTATAACCAAATACTCAGGATTAACAGTATTTGCTATAGTAAGTACGGAGGCGGCAAAATCACCTTTTACAGAGCAGCAAATACAGCCTTCAGTTAATTCCCATATATTTACTTTGGTTGATTCTTTAAGGACATCGCCATCTACTCCAGAAGTTCCGTATTCGTTTTCAAAAATAGCTATTTCTTTTTTTGTATGCTTTGCCAGTTCTTTAATAAATGTAGTTTTACCGGCACCTAGAAAACCGGATATTATAAGTATTTTCATAGATTTCCTCTAAAATCAGATACCTGTATAGAGATTTCTCCATACAGGCATCCATATTTTTATATTTGACTTAAAATTCTAATTAATCCTGGATTTTAATTACAGGTTTAATAAGATCTGCAGGCTTATCTCTCATAAGGAAGAGGGCTTCTTCGATATGATCCCATCCTTCAAATACATGTGTTGAAAGAGGAGAAAGATCAAGCTTACCTGCGGATACGAGAGCAGAAAGTTTCTCCATACGAAGTCTTCCGCCTGGCATAAGACCGCCGTTAATCTGCTTATGTCCCATACCTACACCCCATTCAGCACGAGGAATGTCAATGTTTTCACCTGAACCGAGATAGTTTACATTACCAATCTTTCCGCCCGGCTTTAAGCACTTAACAGCAGGGGAGAAAGTTTCAACACCGCCACCGGCAATGATGATTTTATCAACACCTTTACCGTCAGTCATCTTCATAACCTGCTCATCAATAGAACCGTTCTTATAACTTATAAAATCTGTAGCACCATAGCCCTTAGCAGCATCAACACAAACCTGTCTTGTACCTACTGCGATAATTCTTGAAGCACCACGAAGATTAGCTCCTGCTACGGACATAAGACCAACAGGTCCGATACCGATAACAAGGACTGAATCGCCGAATTGTACATCGGCAAGTTCTACACCATGGAAACCGGTAGGTACCATGTCGGAAAGCATACAAGCATCAACTGTATTGATGTTATCAGGAAGAAGAGCAAGGTTTCCGTCTGCATCATTTACATGGAAAAACTCGGAGAATACACCGTCTTTGAAATTTGAGAATTTCCAGCCGGCAAGCATTCCGCCTGAGTGCATTGAGAAACCAGCCTGAGCCTCAAGAGAGTTCCAATCAGGTGTAATAGCGGGAACAAGTACTCTGTCACCGGGTTTGAAATCTTTAACCAATTCACCAACTTCAACTACCTCGGCACAACCTTCATGACCTAAAATCATATTGTGTCTGTCACCGATAGCGCCTTCCCAAAGTGTGTGTACATCAGAAGTACATATAGCAAGAGCAAGAGGCTTACAGATAGCATCAAGAGGACCGCATTTCGGTCTGTCCTTCTCTATCCAGCCTGATTCTCCAATTTTAAGCATTGCATAACCTTTCATAATTATTCTCCTTTCGAAATTTAAAGTTTTAACCTACATAAAAGATATGAATATATTATACCAGTTAGTTTTATAAAAGTCACTAAAAAAATGTAATTTTAAAAATAAAAATTTGTTTAATTTGCAAATGAATTGCAAAAATGAATTCTTGACCAATAAGTGAGTTTGAATTACAATAGGCATAGTCCTGATTAGTCGCTTAAATTGTGGCATTATCAGACATCTACAATTATAGGATGCTAACCTAACTGTTTAATGACTGACATTTACAGGATATTTTGCGAATAATTTGGAATATATTTAGATAGGAGTATTAATTTTAATGAGAAATAATATAGATGATATTACAAAATTTATTTTTATAGAAGATGAGCCTCAAAAGTCAGATATAATATTTATTCCCGGCTCATCAAACTGGGTGCTTGCTGAAACCGCGGCTTCTTTGTATAAAGAAGGTAAAGCAAATAAAATTCTGCCTTCCGGTATGTATTTTTATAAGATTGGAAGATTTTTAAATGAGAGAGTTACTGATGAGAGATATAAAGGAAATTTTAGGACGGAAGCAGAATTTTTAAGCTCAGTTCTTGTAAAAAATGGTGTAGCAGATGATGATATTATAATAGAAGAAAAAGCTACTAATACTTATGAAAATGCAATATTTTCCAGAGATTTGCTTAGTGAAAATAATTTAACTGTTAAAAAAGCTGTTATCTGTCCTCAGGCTTTTCACTCCAGAAGAGCATTTATGACCTATTCTCATATATTCCCTGATGTTGAATTTTATGTAGTTCCTACTGATACTCAGGGTATAACGGCAGACAGCTGGTACAAAACTGAGAGAGGTATTCAGGTGGTACTTGGAGAACTAAAGAAATGTGGGGAGTATTTTGAAGAGTATATCAAGGAATTTAAATAAACTTGAAAGCAGGATAAAGATATAATTGAGGTTTTAGTTGTAATTATGAGACAATTCGGATATTATGTTTTAAAAATGATTTTCAATTATTTTGACAAGGAAGGCGGCTATGATTAAAGGTGGCAAATTTAAGTTTTCAGAAGAATATAAGATAAAAAATGAACTTACCATTTCTACAAAATTAGGACTTTCAGATGCACCTATTACTTATTTCAGACTTGGAAAAGGTACTGATATAAGTAAGGAAAGTTATGACTGTCCGGTACTTTACATAGGTACAGACGGATTTGGTGTGTTTAATCTGAATGAAAATGATAGGGTGCAGATGTCTGAAAATACCTTGTTATATGTAGCGCCCAAAACTTTATGCGGTATGTCGGCCGGCACAGAGAGCGGCCTGTCATATATAGAAATATTACTTGAAAAGGAGATAAATATGAATAGTGTATTAAAAGCAGGAGAGGTTACAAAATTAAAAAACTTACTTGATTACGAGAAGGGAAGCATAGCAAATGTAGACCTTATCGGTCAGGACAATTTTAAGTTCATGATAATGGCTTTTGATGAGGGCTGCTATCTTTCAGAGCATCGTGCTCCAGGTGAAGCGATAGTTTTTGCACTTGAAGGCAAGGGAATTATAAACTACGAGGGTAAGGATTATGAAGTAAATGAAGGAGATAACTTCAAGTTTGATAAAAATGCCCTTCACAGTGTAAAAGCAGTCGGAAGATTTAAGATGGCTCTGCTGCTTGTGAAGTAAATAACTAGGCATTATATTGTAGAGGCTGCCTAACATAAAATATCTGTATTTGCTACTGTTGAAATCATAGAGGAATATAAAGAAATTGTAGCTGAAATGATAAACAAAAAGAAAGGAAAATTGACTACAGATATCCTAAATCCATTTATAACAAAACTGGAACTAATAGAGCCTGTTACTCATACAGATATATGTAGAGATCCGGATGATAATAAGTTTTTATCTTGTGCATATGATGCAAAGGCTTTATATATTGGCAGCGGAGTTAAAGATCTTTTGGACTTAAAAAAATTTGAAGGAATTGAAATAGTAACTGTAAAAGAATTTTATGAAAAATATGTGAAATGATATGCTTTA
>CAUTOC010000043.1:0-21588 GCA_963539695.1 uncultured Catonella sp.
ATATCTCTTGTTTCATGTCCGTATACATTAAAAGTAATATAGCCTTTGTCAGTTATTCCTTCCACATATACAGGATATTTAGATGTATTCTTAAACACAAAATCTTTCCATGTACCCGCTATAGCCGCATCCCTTGCAAGTTCCACATAATCCACCGAAAGAGAATGATTCTGTCTTTGTACCACTTCAAGTTCCGAAAACAAAACTGCATTGTAAAGCGTTGAGGATACCTGACAAATTCCTCCACCTACATCAGGCACTACTTTTCCGTTTACATAAGCGGTTCCCATACCATATCCGTTCTGATAAGTATATGGAGCCATTTTCTTATTAGCCGAAAGTGTTTCTCCCGGTAATAATATAGAACCGTCTATAAGTTTGCACCCGTTAGCTACATTTTGTCCCCTTCCTCCTACCGGAGTATACTTTGTAGTATAAGTTCCAAGCAGGTCGGTTACCTTTAAAAGAGCTTCTTTATCATACTTAGGTTTCTTACTTACCATTAAAAATTCAAGCTTTACATCCATATCCGAGGTTTCAGAAAATGAGCCTATATATCTGTCAAAACTTTCCCTTGCAAGTGAAAGCGATATTTTAGAATTTATACTCTTTCCTGTCTTTCCTCCACTTACTATAAATTTTCCGTCCACCCTTTTAAGACTGGCATTTTCAGGTGCAACATCATATTTTTGGACAATGCCGTTTACAAACTGCTCCAATTTCTTTTTGTCATATTTAAAATCAAGATGATATTCAGGTTTATTCTCCTTGGCTGATTTTATCGCCTTATATCTGTCAATTATATTTCCTTTATCACCTATACTTACTATTTCATTTATTATTTCTTTGCTTTTTGCTTTAACTCCCAGACTTTCAAATGAAGCAGTTTCAGTTCCTTTAACTTCTCCGTTTTCAATTATATCTACAATAAGCTCCTTCTCTTTCACCTGAGTTATATAATCAGATAGAACTTTTTCAGCTTCCTCTCCGGTCTTTCCTCCCATAGCTATTCCGTTCACACTTATTCCTTCACAGATAACTCCTTCCGGCTTCGAACTAAGTGCTGAAACTGTAATTCCAAGCCCTGCAGTAGCAACGATAAGAATAGCTACAGTCATATAGACTGCAATTATCAATTTCTTATTTTTCATTTTTCTTTACCCCTTAAATATTTCCTAACATACTTGCAATCATAGGAACTAACATTGATAACACTACTATTATTATAATAACTTTTGAAATTAATTTCTGATTCTTCTTATTATTAAAATTCATTGTTCTTCTCCAAATCTATATTATTATAGGTCTTTTGACCCTTACTGCATAATATGATATAATAATAAAGTGTCAAAAATATGAAAATTTTATGCAGATTTTGTATAACCGGAGGTCATTATGCCAATTTTTCTTATATTTGTTATCCTTTTTGTAATTTGGGTAAGGTATGAAACCCAAAAAAATTCCAAAATAGAAGCTGATAAAAATACAGACTTTATTAAAACGGAACATCTCGCCAACTTTTCAAGAAAAGCGGATATAACAAACCTTGATTATATTTCCATACCTGTTAATTCTCTTCCTTTTATGGGCAGCTACAGCGAAACAAAATCTTCTTTCAAGCCTTCTGCTAAAATAGACACCTTGGCTGAGGCTGAAATCTTATCTTGCGAAAAAGAAGTCATAGCTTTAAGCCATAAAAAAATACTAAATCTTAGCGGTCTAAGCAATACCGACCTCAAAATGCAGTACGGTGTCGCCAACCTTCAGATATTAATACAATATGACGAAAACTTCTCCAAACTCTCAAGAACACTTGCCAAATGGGGAAAGTTCCTCTTTGAAGCTAAAGAATTCACTGCTGCCGAAAAGGTACTTTCTTATGCAGTTTCCTGCGAGTCCGACATAGAAGATATATTTATTACACTTGCAAAAATATATCATCATACCGGTAATGAACTTGGTATCAGTGACCTTATAGAAGCCTGCTCCTGCTTTGATGAGTTCCGCAGAGAAAATATTATGAGTCAAATTACTTCTGTCTAATCATTCTATAACAACAGTTCCTCACATACAATAGGATTTTTAGCTAAATTTAATCCGATTTATTCACAAAACATCTTACAAAATGCCGTAATCAAGCTAAAAGCCTGAAATTACGGCATTTATGGATATCAAATAATTTAAGTTTATTATGTTTTTTATGCAATACAAAAGAAATATCACTTACCGGAAGGACAGACATCAAAAAGAAAACATTTCTCACATTTTGGATTTCTGGCTACACATATCTCCCTACCTAAGGCTATAACATCCAAATTCCAAATTATCCATGCACTTTCAGGCAGTACTTCCATAAGTTCAAATTCCGCCTTTACAGGATCTTCGGTAGTAGTTATACCCAGTTTTTTTGATATTCTTTTTACATGGGTATCAACCACTATACTCGGTATATCAAAAATATTTCCACGAACTACATTGGCTGTCTTTCTGCCGACTCCCGGCAACACAATTAACTTCTCAAGTTCAGACGGTACTTCTCCTTTATACTCACTAAGAAGCATTCTTGCACAGGCTATAATATTTTTTGCCTTATTGTGATAAAAACCGGTTGAGCGAATATCCTGCTCCATATCCTCAAGATTTGCACCTGCAAAATCTTCTAAGGTTTTATACTTTTGGAATAAATCTTTTGTTACAATATTCACTCTTGCATCTGTACACTGAGCACTAAGTATTGTAGCAAAAAGCAACTGCCACGCATTATCATGCTCAAGATAAGTACGGCTCTCTCCACCATAACGCTCTATAAGGCGGCGGATTATTTCATCTATTCTCTCTCTTTCTTTCTTAGGCAATTTCTTCATATATACTCCGACAAAATTTAATTTTACACAATCTAATATAACATGTAAAACTGAATAAGTCCATAGCCCGCCGGTTAAAATACTGTGAATTAAATTATAAAAAAACAACTTCCGGTCACTATTGTAACTGAAAGTTGTTTTAATATTTAAGTCTTTATGTTATTAACTCTCTTTTCTTGCCTTAAATCCTAATGCTATAAGAGCAAGTCCTGCAAACAAATATAACTGTGTTGGAACTGCACCTGTTCTAGGTAAAGATGCTTTATCTTCCGGTAAGTCAGCTTTACCTAAAGGCATCTTATCATCTTCAATATTTTCTAAATCGGAATCACCGGTGTTTTTACTTTTTACAACCTTGCCCGGTCTCTTAGCTTTAACGGTTTTTCCGCTATCAGTATCCATATCATCGTCATCATCGTCAGTATCATCGTTTACATTTGCCTCTCCTTTAGGAGTTACATCATCTGCAATTTCATTTATTACTTCACCTTCAGGAGTTGCAATTTCCGTAATTTCTGTAGTATCTGCAGCAGGTTTCTCGGATGAATTGTTAGACTCTGTAGCAGGCTGAGTCTGCTGTGTATCTTCCGGTAATGGAACTACAGGTAATACAGTACCTGAATTATCGGTCGAAGGATTATTCGGCAGGTTTCCATTTCCCTGACCCGGGTTACTTGGATTATTTCCGTTTCCCGGCTTGCTTGGGTCTTGTGGGTTAGGTTTGTTGCCGCCGCCTTGTCCCGGATCTTGTGGATTAGGTTTGTTTCCACCGCCCTGTCCCGGGTCACTTGGGTCTTTTGGGTTGTTTCCATTTCCCGGCTTGTTCGGGTCATTTGGGGTAGGGTTAGTTCCGCCGCCTTGTCCCGGATCTTGTGGGTTAGGTTTAGTTCCGCCTCCCTGTCCCGGGTCACTTGGGTCTTTTGGGTTGTTTCCATTTCCCGGCTTGCTTGGGTCTTGTGGGTTAGGTTTGTTGCCACCACCCTGTCCCGGATCTTGTGGATTAGGTTTAGTTCCGCCTCCCTGTCCCGGATTTTGTGGGTTAGGATTAGTTCCACCGCCCTGTCCCGGATTACTTGGATCATTCGGCTTAGGATTGTTTCCACCTCCGCCCTGTCCCGGGTCATTTGGGTCTTTCGGATCTTGTGGGACTTGCGGGTCTTTTGGATCTTGTGGGACTTGCGGGTCTTTCGGATCATTTGGATTGCCCGGTTTTTTATTGTTTAAGTCAATTTCTTTATCTCCAAAATCAGGAACGGGAGGAGCTTCAAGTATATTTTTCCAATACCATTCTTGGTGGTCATCCATTTGAGGCTTTGGTAAAACTTTACCGTCAAGCAACTTGCCGATAGGCTTTGTATTCTTAGCAGTTTCTTTTACTTCTACATCATCCGACTTAGGTGCTCCGCCTTTTCCATGGCTGTCATAAGTATCGCCGCCCTGCAAGTACATCTTTGCAACTGCTAAAGTACCTTTACCTTCTACAGCCTCTTTAGCATCTTTATACTCTGTTCTTCCTGCTAAAGCTACAAGCTTACCTTCACCTTCTATTTTACCATCTTTTAACTTGATAGCAGGTGCTCCTATAGAGGTTAACACCATTCTTCCGCCGCCATAAGTACCTAAAACTGCATCTTTATCAATAGTTAAAGCTGCATTCTCAATACCTAAAGCAGGCTGACCTGTATAAGGCTTTCCTGTTGCAGGATCATCTCCTGTAGGAGCTTCATCACCTCTTATAAATACATTTCCCTTAATAGTTGCATTTCCTGTCACTTTTACAACAGGCTCTACATTATGCCTTGCCTTATCTCCGTCCGGAAGATAGTTGGTATTTGAGTAAATAAGTGAATTTTCTAAAACAGCTCCTTCTTTTAACTCTATCTGTCCGTTTATAGATGAGCCTTTTGAAAATTTCCCATCCTTAGCATTGTAATTAACCTGAAGTGTTCCACCCTTTTCTACTTCAATCTTTCCATGTATGGAAGAATCCATAATATTTAACACACCACCGTCTTTTACAACAATTCTTACACTGCTTAGGATTTGCATATTAACTAAAGTTAAATTAGTATCCTTATCTACTATAAGTGTCTGTTCGCCTTTTCCCGGATAATAGCCTAAATATCCGTATTTTCCGCTTTCATTTGAGCCATACCAAGCTTTAATGTCCTTAGGTACGGTTACGGTTTCATTAGTTCCGCCAAATTTGCTTATAGCCCATGGCTTCATATCCCAAATAAATTTTCCGTCATGCTCTGTTTTTCTACAATTATCTGTTTTTAAGTAATCTATAAGTTTACAATTATAACTATAAACAGAAAAAGTTAAATTATTTTCAGTCTTTATCTTTTTACCGTCAGACTCTGTTATCTCCGCTTCTACCTTATAATGTTTTACATCATCATTTCCTTCTTTGGCAGGAGTACCATTTAAGGTAAATTTACTTTGGAAATATTGTCCTTTCATGCCTGAAGGACTATTCTCCGAGATACCGTCAAACAAAAGTCTAGGTACGCCTGCTATTGCATGATTCATCTCATGAAAGAGTTTCCAGTCCGTATCTTTAGGATTTTCTTCAAATGTTGCCTTTAATACAACATTACTGTTTCTATTGCTGTTTGCACCGGCTAAACTTGCAGAGGAAATCCCGTCATACTTTTTCTGACCTTCCATAGCAGGCTCAAAACTTCCTTCTAAACGAAGTTTAAGTTTCTTAGGAGCAGGAACATTGTCCGATTCTTCTAATACATCACCATTCCTGTTAGTTCTTTTATAGACAAAACTATGTTTAGTTCCATCTTTATGTGTAAATGTAAGTATATTTTCATTCTGTCTAGGCTCAAGAACATGTAAGTTACTATCTTCTACATAGTAACCAATCCCGTTATATTCACCATTCCAAAGCACATGTTTACTTGTTGCCTTCTTATAATTAACATTGTTAATCATTACATTTGTTATATCTGTAGCCTGTAATTTTGGAGAAATCTCAAAATAAAACTTATTTTGCATATTATTTTTTACTACTTTTAAAGTAAACTTAGTTTTTTGTTCAGGCTGATTTGGGTTTGGATTAGGCTTAGGTGTTGCTGTGCCTTTAACAAACTTTGGAGCATTAGAACCCCTTTCATCATGAATAGTTCCATAACCTGATTTAGTAATTTTAATTTCAAGCCAGCCCTCATTGGTAACAAGCTTTACAACATCACCAACTTTCACTTTAGAAACATAAATATCAGGTTGTCCAAATCCTCTATCATAAAAATGATATTTCTTTCCGGCAGATAACTCATCTACCGCTTTAGATTGATTTGTTTTTTCATTTGTTTCTTTATAGTCGATGTCATTTACTTTTACTCCTGTCACTAAATCACGCTCAGCCATATTTCTTAAAGTAAATTTACTATATGCTTTGGAGCCAAATCCATAGTTACCGCTACCACTACGGCTCGCAAGACCTATTTCCTTAACTGCCGCATAGGTAGCATTCATAGAAAAGCCCTGCAATATAACTGCACATAGTAAAAATACTATCGCAATTAACCTAAATCGTCTGTTTTTCACAAAAACCTCCTTAAAAAATAAAATTAACATACATTTAAACCTAGCTAAATAGTTAGATTTCGCCAACCAATATTTTATCAATTTTTGGAATTTTGTAAATATATTTATTTGACTTATTTTCTCAATTAGACACCAATTAGACACAAAATAATTTGCAATAATTAAAATCAGTATAAATATCTGTCAAAATTATACTCTAAATAGGTATTTTTCACCATTTCCATTGAACATTTTTCCATTTTGTTATATTATTATCATTATAAAGAATATTTTTCAGGAGGTATTTATGTGGACAAGAGCTATACTTAAAGCCAATGCAAGAGCCGCACTCAAAAAAAACTATGTTAATGTGGTTATAGTATCTTTAGTTTTTGCTTTTATATCAGGAACTTTCAGTAATTCTTCTGCAGGCAACAAGGGGATACTTTCTATGTATTCAGGTGATTTTTCTAGAGAATTTAACTCCCTTATCGCCTTTGTATTCGGTATTTTAATAGTTGCAGGAGTAATCGGATTAATACTTAAAATCCTTGTTTTTAATCCGATTGAGGTAGGTGTGCGGAAGTTTTTTATAGAAAACCATGATTCTACCCCTACACTAAAACCTCTGTCTTGGGCGTTTAAGTCAAACTACCTAAACATAGTAAAAACTATGTTCCTTACGGATGTTTACCTCTTCCTTTGGATGTTACTTTTTTTAATACCCGGAGTAATCAAATCTTACTCTTACCGTATGGTACCTTATATACTTGCTGATAACCCTGATATAGATGCTGATGTTGCTATCACTCTTTCCAGAGAGATGATGAACGGTCAAAAATTAGATACATTTATACTTGATGTCAGCTTTTTACCTTGGTATATCCTTTCAGCATTTACCCTAAATATAGTCGGTATTTTTTATGTGTTTCCGTATGTATTTTCTACTAATGCCGAGTTGTATATAACTCTTAAAGATAACTCAACTTATAATGACACCTGTTTCTTTAATAAAAACAATTTCAATAAAAACGGTGGATATTATGATTAATTTCAAACATTTATTTGACAACGGTAAGGTAATATACTCTGCTAATTGTTATGGAAATAATGACTTGGAAATATTAGATAAAACTGAAGAAGGCGAATCAATTCGCCTTCTTCTTGTAAATGGCACAAGAGAATCAGCCACATATAACAAAAAGGAATATCGCAACGACTTGGTATTTCGTTATTCAATATGTTTCAATGAAGTTTTTACTCTTAACAGAAATCTTAATGACTGTCTGCTTATAGGCGGTGCAGGTTTCTCATATCCTAAGTATTTTATCAGCCATTATCCTGATAAGAGGCTTGATGTAGTTGAAATAGACGGTGAGATGGTAAAACTCGCTTTTAAATATTTTTATCTTGATGAACTTTTTAGCGACTATAATCTCTATGAAAATGAACGACTCAAGATTTATGTAATGGACGGTGAGGAATATCTTATTTCTACAACAAAAACTTATGATGTCATTTTTAATGATGCCTATGTTTCGGATAAGCCCGCTGAAGGGCTTATAACTTTTGAGGCTGTTTCGCTGGTAAAAAAACATCTTAACCCAAACGGTGTATATGTAATCAATATAATTACGGCTGTTTCAGGAAAAGCTGCCTACCCGCTTTTTTCGGAACTTGCTTATGTCAAGCAAATTTTTAAGTATACGGAGCTCTACAAATGCCGTGATGATGTACCTGCAAATGAAAAACAAAACTGCCTAATTTTTGCATCGGATATGCCATTTAAATAAACCATTCACTTTCAATAAAATGAATGGTTTATTTTTTATTCAATATAAATTTCTCTAAAACTCCACCTCATCAGGATTATGAGCATGTCCGCCTATATAGGGAATATTTTCAAGTATTTTCATATCTGTATCATCTATTCGTATACACCTTAGATTGGCTTTCATTCTCTCAGGTAAAATTGTTTTCGGAAGCGGTATTATTCCCTTCTGCCTTAAAAACGACAAACAAAGCAATGAAACCGTGACATTATATTTTTCCGCTACAGATATTAAACTTTCATTTTCAAGTAATGCTCCTGTTCCCAAAGGGCTATAACCCTCAGTGACTATTCCATTTGCTAAATTATATTTTACACTTTCTTCCTGCATATAGCCTATATGAAGTTCTATCTGATTTACCAAGGGCAAAATTTCCGCTGTTTTCTTCAATTCTTCTATATGATGCGGCAAAAAATTGCTGACACCTATAGCCTTTACTCTTTTATTTTTATAAATCTCTTCAAGTGCCGTCCAAGTTTCTGCATTTACCCTAGAAGGATTCTTATACCTTACAGAGTTTGCCGGCCAGTGTATCAGATATAGGTCAATATAACCTAAATCAAGATTTCTCATCGACTTCTCAAAAGCCTTGAAAGCCTTGTTATAGCTTCTATTGGTATTCCAAAGTTTGCTTGTTATAAAAATATCAGACCTGTCTTTTATAAGCCCTTCATTAATAGCCGCCTTTACTCCAAGTCCTACGCTTTTTTCATTTCCATAAGCTCCCGCCGTATCTATATGCCTATAGCCTGCTTTTATCGCCTCAAATACAGCTTCTTCACATACCTCTCCGTAAGGTATGTTCCAAGTACCGAAACCTATATCAGGTATATCTATTCCATTTCCAAGTGTCATATTACTCCGTTATATAGCTAAGAATAAGTGCATAAGTGTTGTTCATGCCATCTATGTGTGAACGCTCATAACCATGTGTAGCTCTTGTGCCCGGTCCGACACAGGCGTGTCTTATATCATGTCCTGCCACTATTGAAGTATCTCCGTCAGAACCATAATGCGGGGTGAAAATATCAAGCACATAGTCTGCTCCCGCTCTTTTAGCCGCCTCTATAAGTTCATCATTAAACTCATAATGATATGGAAACCGTGAATCCTTACAAAAGATACTTACTTTTCTCTCATCTGTTGTCTGCTCAGGTCCTACACAGGCTATATCTACACCAAGCACATCCACAACATCATCAGGAAGCCAAGAAGTTCCATGCCCTATTTCTTCATACGCTGCAAAATACATATATACCTTGCGGTTTAGATTAAGCCCTTCATTTTTTATCGCTTTCATTATTTCTATAAGAATGGCAACCTGTGCCTTATCATCTATAAATCGGGATTTTATATAACCGTTTGAATACATATATCTAGGCTCTATGGCTATCATATCACCGATCTGTACTCCCAGTGCTTTTGTATCTTCATCCGTCTTTACATCCTCATCCAGTATAGCTGCTACATTCTCTTCATAATTAGGTGCCATTTCAAAATATTTATCAGGTGTTACATGCACGGAGGCTCTTTCTCTTTGAATTGTGCCCGTAATTATCCTGCCGTCTCTTGTATGCAGTCTGATATTTTCTCCTAAAGCCGATTCAGCATGAAGCCCTCCGACCGGACAAACCATAAGAGTTCCATCTTTCTTTATGTGGCGTACCATAAGTCCTATATCATCCAAATGAGCCGTAATTACAAGAGGTGCACCTTCACCGCCAAGACAGGCTAAAGCCCCGCCTTTCCTTGTTTCAATGCACTCATAGCCTAAATCTTTTATTTTTTTCACTATATAATTATGGATTTTTCTAAACTGCCCTGTAGTCGAATCAATCGCAAGCAAATCCTGAAACTCTTTTAAAAATACACCTTCATCCATTTTCTTCATCTAAATATCACCTATCTTACACAACTATTTACTTACAGCACATTCCCTGTCAATTATGTCCTGTATTGTAATACTGTCTAAAAATTCGTTTATAGTCTTATATAGCCCTTCCCATACAAACAGGGTCTGACAATGCTCATATCTTTCACAATGGTTCACATCGGAATCAAGACAGCCTACCGGAACCATACTTACTTCAGTAGTCCTTAAAACCTCTCCAACAGTATACTCTGCCGGTTCTTTAGAAAGCTTATAGCCGCCATGGTTTCCCCTGTTGGTAGTAAGCAATCCCGCTCCATTTAAGAGAGGAACTATCTGCTCCAAATATTTTTTGGAAACATTCTGCCTTTTGGCAATATCCTTCAATGCTATAAATCCGTTTTCTCTATGCTCTGCAAGATCAACTATTAGTCTTAGAGCATATCGTCCCTTTGTTGAAATTTTCATATTAAATCTTCCACCTCTTCTGTTAACCTTATTATATATTTTTTCTTATCATTAAATGACGGAAGAATTTCTTTATAGATATTTAAAAATTCTATTTTAAGCTCCTGCCTTGAAGGTCTTGAATTTACGGGAAGAAACATAATATTATATTCATCATCTGAAAATATCGGAACTATATCTGTTATATAAGCACCAAGTCTTTGGTAAAATTCAATTTCATTCTGCCTTTTTTTCAAATTTTTTTCCGAAATTCCTATAACTCCCATCAACTCTATAAAAATTCCAAGAGGCAGACCTTCTTTATTATCCGTTTCTGTATCATAAGCAAGCATTTCTATAAGCATTTCAAAAAATATCTTAGGGTAATTATACCCTCTGTACTTCTTTAATACTACAAAATAATCTAAAAGCAGCACTCTCTTTTCTATATCATTTATAAATATCCCAAAACAGATTAAATGTTTTTTATCATCATAAAGACCGTAACAGCTACATATATTCTTTGCTATCAGCCACTTTACGGCTGCCTCGGATATAAGAAAGCTCTCATTAGCCCCGTTAAAAAACTTTATCAGAAACCGTTTGTATAATGATAAGATTTCTTTTTTTCCCAATTCTTTTAAGGTAAACTCCATTAACCACTTTCCTTCTTTGTTAATCTATTTATAATGAAAGCCTGTTATTAAATACCCGTCTTTCGTATTGCTTATTACTATATTAGGCTTTGATAAGCCCAATAAAAATCCGTCACGATAAGCATTTGTAACGAAAAGATTTGTCTTTGAAACCGAATTTACAAGCCTTTTTGTAAATACATCGCTGTGTTTTAATGAGATAAAATCCTGCACGCTTCCAAGCTTCTTTTCTTTGCCCATGTCAAATATCAGAGGATATTCACATAATCTGCTAAGTGTACTTTGATCCTTATGCTTCACTGCAAGTATAATATTACCTGCCGCCACAAGAGCTGCCTTATCCAACTTTGGAAGCTTATCCGAATCCATTATCTTCTTAACTTTAACTTTCTTTGCAGAGTTTCCGTTAAGCTTTCCTTCATATTCAACACGAACCGCCGTTCCTGTAGCTACACCCTCTTTAGCTCCTGTAATATCCATTTCCTTATTCAGACTAAATTTTACTGTAGTACCCAAGTCACTTTGTAAAATCATAGCATTTTCTGACGCATCTATTATTACCCCATACATAATGCCATTACTGCTCATCGGCGGAACTTCAATACTTAATGCCCCGGAACTTGCTGAAGATGTGGAACTTTCTTCCTTTGCCATACTCCCTGATGTTTCTTTACCCTTTTTCCCACAAGCCGATACTACAGTTGTAGAAAATGTTATAATTGCAAACGCTACCATAACTCTGATAAATTTTATATTTAACAAGTCGCCCCTCCAGTTTGCTATATTTTTTATGCAACAAAAAACAGAAATCCGTTTACAAACAAACTTATCCAAGATTTCTATATATTATATCTAACCTCTATAATACTATGTTTAAACGGTTTTTACAAGTAAAAAGTCCATTCCTTTATGAAGGAATGGACCCATAAAAGTAAATTTAATTTAAAATCTGAATTTAGCTACTTCATTTTGAAGATCCGCCGCAATCTGAGCAAGATTTTCGCTGGCTTTTGATATATCTTCTATAGTCTGTGTCTGTGTTTCCACACTTGATGCCACCTCTTCTGTTGTTGCAGCATTCTCCTCAGCTATAGCTGAAAGATTTTCAATTACCTTAATCACCTTTTGATTTTCTGTTTCCATAGTCTTTGAAGCCTTATTTATGCTTTCCACAATAATCTTTGTCTGCTCAACAGCTTCTGATATTTCATCAAATTTTTCACTGGTTTCATTAACCTTCTCACTCTGACGGCTAACCATTTTGTTTGAATCTTCCATCATATTAACAGCAGATTCCGCTTTAATTTTAAGTTCATCTATTACAGCTCTTATCTCAGATGTAAATCCTGCACTTTGTTCGGCAAGCTTTCTTATCTCATCCGCAACTACCGCAAAACCCTTGCCCGCTTCACCGGCTCTTGCCGCCTCGATAGCCGCATTAAGTGCAAGCAGATTTGTTTGATCGGAAATGGATTGAATCATCTCGGAAGCACTGGAAATTTTCTCTGTGGCTTTGCTTGTTTCATCTATTACACGGCTTACTTCTCCCGATATATTCCTATTTTCTTCTGTAATCTTAACAAGCTCCCTAAGAGTGTAATTACCGTCATTCTTGCAATTATTAATAATCTCTGTAGCATCTTTTAACTCTTTAAGAGTACCGAGCATTTCAATTATATATTTGTTAGAAATATCTGCAGATTCTGCTGCACTCTGAGTATCCTGAGCTTGACTGGTAGCCCCGTCAGCTATATTGGTAACTGCTGTTGCAACTTCCTTTGCCATATCCGATGTAGACTGTGCCGTTGCCGTAAGTTCCTCAGCCGTTGCCGCCGTACCTTGGGCATGTGAATTAATCTCACCTATAATGCTTACGAGGTTCTTATTAAGTGCACCCATAGCATTCATAGCCATACCGACTTCATCATTGGAGTTTAGGTATCCGTTTCCGGCTGCAATATCCGCTTCTCTGCTTATATCAAGATTATAATCAGAAAGTTTCTTAATAGCACTTGAAACTAATTTCAAAGGCTTTGATACTTTTTTGTTTATTATAATAAAGATTACAAATGCAATGATAATAATAGTTGATATACTGATAGCTATACTTACCATAGTGTTGTTCACTGCAGCTTTTGTAAAATAAGATATTGTTGCAACCGACTGGAGTACCCAATACTGGTTTGTTCCTTCAATGGATACAGGAACATATATCATTTTTGATTTTTTGCCTGTTTTTTCTGAAACAGCTGTAACTATAGTTTCTTCATCTCTTGATGCTGCAGCAAGATATTGTTTTACATCAGGATTTGAGTCAGTCACATTTTTCATAAGTCTTTCTTTATCTATGGAATGTGCAACTATAATTCCTTCATCTGTAAGAAAAACTGTAAAATCATCCTCATTATTAGTTGAAGAGGCTGCAAGTTCATCAGATATACCGTCTATATCTATATCTATATTAATTGCACCTACCGTCTTGCCGCCAAATGTAATCGGCATGGCATAAGTAACTACAAGTTTACCTGATGACGACTGCAACGGAGGAAGTAAAGTAGTCTTGCCTGATTCTACAGGGATTGTATACCAGTATTTACCAAGATGATAATCAGTTGTTTTAGTAGTCAGATTCCCTTTTTCTCCCGAAACATAAGTTACCATAGCTCCTGTTTTATTATCATCTCTAACAAAAGAATTATCTTTTCCGTCAAAACCGTTCGGCACAAAATAAACACCTACACCCGCAAGGTCAGGATTAGTCAGATAAATCTGTGTTACAAGCCGAGTAATGCTTTCTCTATTTCTTTCAGCTTCACTATTACTTTCCATTTCAGCCTGAATTGCGGCTATAAGTGCTGCTCCCGTTTCATACGCCTTCTTAAATTTCCCTTCAGCATTTCCTGCAAAAGCTCTCGTTTCTTCTCTCTCAAAGTCTTCACTGTTCTTTACAGCTAAATTATAGGATGTAGTTGAATCATAAATAGTTTTACTACCAAGAATAACCAGCAAAAGAAGTGCAATAGTAATACTTACTTTCATTCCTACGCTTTTAACTTTTACATCGGACTTCATCATCTGTGAGCAATCCTCCTAGTTTATAATAATATAAAAAAATAAGCCCCCATATAATCATTCATCATTTCGGAATTTTTAGATATTTTTACCCCCCCCCCCGAAAAATTCCGATAATACAGTTTTTGCAAACTGTATTATCAGTAATATATCTGATGTATCATATATTTAGAACTCTTTTTATCAGCATTATATCATTACAAGACTAAAAAAGCTAGATTAATAAAAGTTTTTAGTAATATTTTACAAAGCAGTAGTTTTTCAACTTAAATGCAGCACTAAACTGTTATATTTACTATTTTTATAAAGTGTTGCACTTACCATTAAAATCCGGTCTTCAACTTTTTTACTGTTTCGCCTTCAGATAATATCTTCATTTGTTCAATAGCAATTAAATTTAATTTTTCCAACCTTTCAGATTGTTTCATTCCTTCATTTATAAAGACCGCATTCAGATTCTCAAGATTGGAAAGACAAACTAACTGCGATATATCCGCATAATCTCTGATATTACCTTTTAAGTCCGGATTTTTTTCTCGCCACTCTTTTGCTGTCATTTCAAATAAAGCCACATTCAATATATCAGCTTCACTCGCATAAATAAAGTTGATTTTTTCCTTTGGCAATTTTTCCGGTACAAGATTATTTTTTATGGCATTCGTATGAATTCGATAATTGATTTTCGCCAAATTTCTTTTGATATCCCAACCGAGTTTCTTTTGTTCTTCTTCCTTTAAGCGTTCAAATTCCTTTATTAAATATAACTTAAAATAGGGTGATACCCAAGAAGCAAACTCAAAGGCAATGTCTTTATGAGCATAAGTTCCTCCATACCTTCCGGCTCTTGCAATAATACCAATAGAACCCGTTTTTTCTACCCATTGCTTTACAGACAAAATAAAACGGTTAAAACCTGCTTCATTTTTAATTCCCTCGAATTCGGGGGAATTAAAATTTGGATTATACATTTCCTCCCAAATACCTAAAAATTCTATCGTATTTTTATTTCTAAGCCATTTCTCTATTAAAGCTGAGCCGTTTTCAATATTTCTAACCATATCCGTTAAAGAAATATAATCTTTATTATCTATAGCTATAATGCTGATTTCCGAATCCTCAACATTTATCTTTGACACAAAATCACCTCTCAATTCTTAAATAAATTATAATAATTATACTATTTTTAAGATCTTTTTTCTACTGTGTACTATATATCCTAAGCTTATTTTATCCATTTGCAGTTTCTCAACTTAAATGCAGCACTAAACTGTTATATTTACTATTTTTATAAAGTGTTGCACTTACCATTAAAATCCGGTCAAATAAAAAGCCCATTCCTTTATGAATGAATGGACTTATACAAGTAAATTTAATTTAAAACTTGAACTTAGATACTTCATTTTGAAGATCCGCCGCAATTTGGGCAAGACTTTCACTGGCTCTTGATATATCTTCTATTGTCTGTGTCTGAGATTCCACACTTGATGCCGCCTCTTCTGTAGATGCAGCATTTTCCTCCGCCACAGTAGAAATATCCTTAATTATGTTTATTACATTCCTGTTTTCAACTTCCATTGTCTTAGATGCCTTGCTGATTGTTATTACAATAGATTTGGAATTTTCAACCGCCTTTGAGATTTCATCAAACTTTTCACCGGTTTCATCAACCTTCTCACTTTGTGAAATGACCATCCTGCTTGAATCTTCCATCATATTTACTGCGGATTCAGCCTTGACTTTAAGTTCGTCAATTACTGTCCTTATTTCAGCTGTAAAACCTGCACTCTGCTCGGCAAGTTTTCTTATCTCATCCGCAACTACTGCAAAACCCTTGCCTGCTTCGCCTGCCCTTGCCGCCTCAATAGCCGCATTAAGTGCAAGCAGATTTGTTTGGTCGGAAATGGATTGAATCATCTCAGAGGCGTTGGAAATTTTTTCAGCGGCTTTGCTTGTCTCATCTATTACACGACTTACTTTACCTGAAATCTCTTTATTATCCTCAGTAATTCTTACAAGTTCTTTAAGAGTAGCATTACCGTCATCCTTACATTTATCAATTATTTCTGTTGCATCAGCAAGTTCTTTAACCGTCTCAATCATTTCCATAATATATCCGCCCGAAACTTCTGATGATTCTGCAGCACTTTTTGTATCCTCCGCCTGACAGGCGGCATGTTCCGCAATATTACCCACAGCATTTGCCACTTCTACTGCCATATCGGCGGTTGACTTAGCCGTTGCTGTAAGTTCTTCGGCGGTTGCTGCCGTATTCTGTGCATAATTGCTGATTTCCTTCATAATACCGACAAGGTTGTCATTAAGTATCGACATAGCCCTCATCGTTACTCCTACTCTGTCATTAGCATCCAAATAGCCCAGCTTTTGTGCCATTTCTCCTTCTTTACTTACATCAAGGTCATATTCAGAAAATTTCTTAATTGCCGATGCTAAAATACTTAGAGGTCTTGAAACCATTCTGTTTAGTACGCTAAATATTACAAGTGCAATAACGATAATCGTAATTATACTCAATACTACATTTAATATAACTCCATTAACCGCATCTTTTACAAAGTATGACACGGTATTGATTGACTGCATCGCCCAATAAGTGTCAGTTCCTTCTATATTTACAGGTACATATATCATCCTTGATTCTTTACCTGTACGCTGTGATTTTTCCGTAACCAGAGTTTCTTCATTTCTTCCTGCCGCCGCAAGGTACTCCTTTATTTTAGGATTTGATTCTGTCACATTCCTCATAACCCTTGACTTATCCATTGAATGTGCCACTATAACTCCTTCATTTGAAAGCAATACGGAAAAATCTTCATCATTATTTGTTGATGAAACTGCAAGCTCATCTGATATTCCGTCTATATCTATATCAACATTAATTGCCCCTACCGGCTTTCCTTCAAATATAACAGGCATAGCATAAGTAACCACAAGTTTACCCACAGAGGATATATATGGTTCTACCAAAATATCTTTACCCGCTTCAATAGGCATTGTATACCATGTATTACCAAAATAGTAATCAGTAGTTTTAATATTTATATTCCCTTTTTCTCCCGAAACATATATCCCCATTGCTCCTGTTTTATTATCATCTCTTACAAAAGAGATGTCTTTCCCATCAAATCCGTTTGGTTCAAAGAAAATACCAAGCCCGGAAAGGTCAGGATTCGTCAGGAAAATTTCTTTAACTATCTCATTAATTGTCTGCCTATTTCTTTCTGCCGCACTGTTGCTGCTCATTACTGCCTTAGTTGCCGCTATAAGGGCTGCTCCTGCCTCATAAGCCTTCTTAAATCTTCCTTCAATGTGCTTTGCAAGCACTTCTGTTTCTTCCCTCTCAAAATCTTCATGGCTCTTTACAGCTAAATTATAGGATGTAATTGAATCATATACAGCCCTGCTGCCTAAAATTACCAAAAGGATGATGGAAATTATAATTCCAACCTTTTTTCCGACACTTCCAACTTTTTTCTTTTCTTTTTTCATTCTTTACCTAAGACCTCCCTAATAAAAAAATAAATTCTGTAAATTTATTCCTTTATGGATTTCAGATAATTCATTGTATTTCAAGTAAATATCTGCAAATATTTCTTTTATTAAAAAATAATGTTCCTATTAATCCACATATCGAATAATATATCAGAATTTTATATCGCTATTATAACATCACAATTTTAAAAAATCCAGTCTTTTTTTATGTTTTTTGTAACTTTATTCATTTAGATTAATATAAAATTTGGTATTATCGGAATATTTCAAAATAACAGAAAAATCATATATATTTATATATGTAAAATATATATGATTTTGTTTAAATATCCATAATTTTATTCTAAAATTTCCTTATTCCTTCTTTTCCTTCATCTTTAGTATTTTCTATATTTTTGATTATTACATCATAAGAAACCTCTTCATTTACTTTTACTTTTACGGTATCCCCTACTTTATGACCAAGTAATGCTTTACCAAGAGGCGATTCTATGGTTATAAGATTACTGAGTGAATCTCCTCTTACAGAAGTTACCAACTTAAATGTTTCCTCTTCTTCTTCATCAATAAAACAGACTGTCACCGTATTATCAAGCCCAACTTCATCTTCTAAAGAATCATCTTCTATTACCTGTGCTGTCTTTATCATTTTTTCAAGGTAGCGTATCCTGCTTTCATTCTGATTTTTATGTTTTTTAGCCGCATAATATTCAAAATTTTCAGAAAGATCTCCTTGTGCTCTTGCCTCTTTAACAGCTTCTATGGCTTCTTTTCTTACTACCAGTTTTCTATGCTCCATTTCTTCTTCAAGTCTTTTTATATCGTTTTTAGTAAGCTTGTCGTACATCCCTGTAAACCTCCTTGATTTCGTGATATAACCTGCCGGCAGGTAATCCTACTACAGTAGAATAATCACCGTTTATTTTTTCTATATAGGCTGAAAATCTGCCTTGAATAGCATAGCCACCTGCCTTGTCATAAGGTTCTAATGTGGAAATATAACTATCTATTTCTGTTTCATTCATAGGATACACGCTTACTTCTGTCTTTTCTGAAAAAGTACGGACTATAAGCTTATTTTCATTTAACAGGCTCTTTATAATACCACCAAGCTCAGATACTTCTTCCTCTTTTTCACCTTCATTCATCTGATTTGCAAGAATTTTAAATAATTCTAAATATTTATTTCCTTCTTTTACTCCTCTGTTTTCAAGGATATTCTTAGGAATATAGATAAGGGTTACTCCTGTATACACATCATGACTTCCGCCTTGAATCAGCTTTATCATACGGGCGGCATCCACCCTGTCTATCGGCTTTTCAAGTATCTCATCATCTACTGCAACTACTGTATCTGCACCTATAACTATGTAGGCATCTCCTTCTTTTGTTTCCTTGGTTAATATAAGGCTTTCCGCTACATCTGCCGCCTTTATGAAAGAAAGCTCCTCCACCTTATGCTTTGGCGGAAGTTTATTAAAATCTTTCTTTAGCTTATCTTCCGCATCGCTTGGTTCTACGCTAAACTCAAAGCCCAAATGTCCAAGAATTTCTACTCTTCGTGGGGAAGCAGAAGCCAGTATATATTTTGTCATATTTAGTTATCCTCCTTTTTTTATCTTGCCTTCACCGTACTTTTCATTTATCTTTTTGAGCATTGTGTCAAGCTTATCTTCTTTTTCTTTTTGCTTAGTCTTTTTAAGCTTTATTTCATCCTGTATGCTTTTTTCTTTCATATAAGAAAAAATATCTATCTGTCTGCATTCATTTTCAGCCAGATGTGAAACCCCGACTCCAACCAGCCTTATCCCTTCATCTTCTTCAAATAAACCTTTTTCACCAAAACAAAGCTCCTTCATAAGTGATGATGAAACTTCTTCTATTGTCTTAGAATCATTAGTTGGTTCTACTAGTGTAGTCTGCTTTGACCTCCGCTTAAAACTGCTTGTTTTTGCACTTACATTTATAGTATAGCCTTCCGCCTCATCTTTTTTAAGCCGTCTGCTTACACTTTCTGCCAGCCATTTTATCACTACAGGCATTTCTTTATCATAAGTTGATACCCTTATATCGAAAGGCAGGGTAGTTTCGTTTGAATAACTCTTTGCCGCCTCTTTTTCTCCGGATACAACATCACTTCCCCTGCCGTTGCTGCTCTCATAGATATACTCACCGGATTTTTCACCGAGCAGGGAGCAAAGCAGCTTTTTATCTAAGGCAGCCGCATCCCCTATAGTCTTTACTCCTATATTTCTAAGCTTTTCAGAGGTCTTTACACCACAACCATGAAGCTTTTCTATAGGCAGTTTCCACATCTTCTCTTTTATCTCTTCCGGAAAAAGAGTATGTACCTTATACGGCTTTTCAAAATCACTTGCCATTTTTGCTAAGAGTTTAACTTTAGATATACCGATATTTACAGTAAATCCCAAACTTTCATAGATTTCTTTTTTAATATTTTCAGCTATATGTATAGGTTCATCTGTGCCTGTCATGTCAAGATATGCCTCATCAATAGACACCTGTTCTACTGCTAAGGCATATTTTTTAAGTATCTCTATGAATTTAGCCGAGTATTCTCTATATGTCTTAAAGTCGGAGGGAAAAAGACAAAGCTTAGGGCATTTTTCAACGGCACGCATAACCGGCTCTCCTGTCCTTACTCCCTGTTTTTTTGCAGGAATGGAACAGGCTGTAATTACCCCATGTCTTTTTGTCACATCCCCGCCTATAGCGGCAGGTATTGTTCTAAGGTCAACACTTTCAGGCTCTTCTTTAAGTTTTTTTATGGCAGTCCATGAAAGAAAAGCCGAATTTACATCCACATGAAAAATCAACCTCTCCGACATGTCTCCTCCTATAAATCTTTTTTAAATCCGTTCTACTTTTTCTTTGAGATATATCCTCTTTCAATTAAAAAACTCCTATATCTTTCACGCTGGTTTCTAATTATATTATTTGAATTAACAAATTTTACAAATTCTTTTTCATCTATCCATTTATATCCGATAGTTTCATTTTTTTGTAAGGTTACACTATTTTTCTTACAGTCCGTTCTTGTATAAAAATATTCAAATATACAGCGTCCATGTACAACTCTGCCAAGATAGGTAAAATCATCTGCCACAATACCTGTTTCCTCAAGCAATTCTCTTTTTATACAGGTAAGCCTGTCCTCACCTTTAAGAGCGGAACCGCCTGCGGTAGCCTCATATTTTCCGGGATTTGTAGGTTTGTTTAAATCCCTTTTCATTAATAAAAAATCCCCATCTGTGTGCTGAACAAGTACTTCACATACCAAATGAAAAAGTCCTTCAGGCATCTTTTCGCCCCTTATCAAGTCTACTCCTGCCAAAGTTCCATCTCTATTTAAACCATCCCAAATTTCCATATTACCTCCAACACTGCAAAATAAAATCAACAATAAATTTTGACGCTCAGAATGATAGCATTTCAGACTCGCTCCGGCATCTGCTTCGCTTCGCCTAATGCGCTCGCTTAGAATTCTATCATTCTGAGCTGCAAACTGAAAGTTTAGCTTTCTATTCTTTCTTCTTTGCATTATGTGATTGCTTTTTATAATATAGTACCTAACAATATTTATAATTTTCTTTATATTATTAATTGTCACTTATCAGCCGGAACTGATACTTCCTAAGCGAGCGCATTAGGTTTTTCGTCAACTACACAATTCTAAAACAGCCTCTTTCAGAAAAACCGGAGCGAGTCTGGAAAGTTATCAGTGACGGCGTGACTTAGTCTGCATATTCAATAAAAAGCGAGCACATTGCCCT
>CAUTOC010000044.1:0-19681 GCA_963539695.1 uncultured Catonella sp.
CCGCTTTTACCAATATATGAGCTAATATACTCTTATTTCCAAGCAATCGCTTTGCGCTTGTGTCATATTGTGCATTTATATCTGTTGCTTTTATCATGTCTTTAAAACCCACTAACATTTACTCCTTTTTAGCTTAAAAGTCTTATATGAATTGCTATTTTATTTCATTTATATTACTCATCATCTCCTACAAACTCGCCAATTACCGCAATTACAGCACCAAAGATAATAACTATATCTGAAAGATTAAATATTATCTTAGGTATACCCTTTATTACAAAATAATCGGTAACCCCGTCTTTTTTAATTCTGTCATAAAGATTTGAAGCCGCTGCACCTACCATAAGAGCCAGTCCAAGCCTCTTTATTTTTCTATGTTTTTTACCAAGTGTCATCAGATAAATATAAGCGGTCATACCAAACATAGCGGATACCCATGAAAGTACCCATCTCGGTTTTTCTTCAAGATTATTCATAATAAAGCCTTTATTTACAGATTTTTTAATAGTAATTAAATCGCCGAAATACTGCTTACCGTTCTCTATCCTGTCTTTTTCAATCTGACTCTTAAAAAACTGATCCGTTAAAAACGCCCCTACACCTGAAAGTAATGATAACATAAGCTACCTCCTGATATTTAATTTGTGTTTATTATCTTTTTATACTATTATACCACAATTAAAATAATGTCAATATACTATTTTACAGATTAGAGTTTTAACAGCATTTGACACATCATTTATATTATCCTCTTTAATAATTATACCTTTTACATCCATACCGTTTATCGCTATTATTTTATTGTTTTTCGATAAATTTCTATTGACATTCAATATCAGTCCTGATATAATCTACAGTAACAAAATTTATATCACCAAGTAAGGAGCAGTTATGAAAGAAACACTTTGGAACAGCAAGAAAAGTATCATTTTAACTAAATTTTGTATACTTGCTTTAATGGTTATTTCTGTAATTATGATGTTTTGCGGAAGATACCTTATATCAAGATTTTTAAGTATGACGGGCGGTGCAAAAATAAATATAAGTAACGAGTTTTCATTTTATATTATTACTTTTATAAGCTACATACTCGGCACAATCGCCCTGCTAACACTGTTTTGTATGCTTAAATTTATTGTCAATCTTGAAAATGATTTGGTATTTGTACCACAGAATATTAAATGGCTCAGATTTATAAGTTATGGCTGCCTTTCTGCCGGTTCACTTTTAATTATAACAACTGTGATCTACCATAAGCTCTATATTGTATTAAGCCTTGCCGCCCTCTTTATGATGTTAATTGTCAGGGTTATAAAAAATGCTTTTGAACAGGCGGTAAAAACGAAGGAAGAACTTGATTTAACAATTTAAGAAAGAGGATATTATGGGTATTCATATAAACTTAAATATAATGATGGCAAAGCGTAATATAGGACTTTCCGAATTGGCGGCAAAGGTGGATATTACAAATGCCAATCTTTCAATACTAAAAAACAACAAGGCTAAAGCTATACGCTTTTCCACCCTTGAAGCACTTTGCAAGGCACTCTCCTGTCAGCCGGGAGATATAATAGAATATAAGGAGGACGAATAAAATGAATGAAAAGAAATTTGTTTACAGACCGTTTTTACTCTTATTAACTCTTGTCACCTATGTACTTGCCTATTTTTATTTTGATATAATGGGCGAGAGGTCAATAATTGTTCATTTTGGAAATTTTGATTTTAACCTGAGATTTTTTATCTTTACTTTGGCTTTTATAGGTATTACCGAACTTACCGCTGTGAAGTTCAACAAAACAAGAAACAGAGAAAGTATATTCTGGCTTATAACCCTAATTCTGCTTTCTATTCTTTGGTGTATTAGAACCTTTGAAAGTGAGGGAGCTTTCTCACCGTTTTTACTGTTATTCCTTCATTGTAATGCGGCTTACTATGTACTTATGAGAATGGAAATGACGGCAGAAGGTAAGACCGGTCCTATGGTGTTTTTTGACTTCATTTCAGCCTTTATAATTACACCGTTTTCAAACTTTTTACTTAGAATAATTGTATTTGTAAATGCTTTTAAAAATCGCTCTTTTAAGATAAACAAAAGAAAACACCTGCCGGTCTTAACAACCGTTATTATCACCTTAATCCTTGTCACCTTTGCCTCTTCACTTCTATCAAATGTGGATACGGGATTTGCGGGGTTAACCGATGGGGTTCTTAATTTACTTCCCGGTTTTGATTCTATTTTTGATAATTATCAGTTCTTCAGATTTATAACAAGGTTTATAATATCCATACCTGTCGGTGCTTTCCTTATGGGACTTATCGGCGGTTCAGCTATTAAAAACGAACCTGAATTTAAAAAAGAAAGTATAGTTAACGGACTGGAGTGCTACAGACATATACCAAAGTTTGCTGTAATTACTGTACTTGCTGCCCTAAGCACTATTTATATAGTCTTTTTTATATTTCAGATACGAACTATAATTCCTGTTATCGGTTCTGATTCTTTTACTGCCCCTGAAGCTTCAAGACTTGCAGTAAAAGGCTTTTATGAACTTATTAAGATACTTATACTTAATTTTTCAGTCCTTGGTACATTATTCTTCTTTGCTCCTGAGAGTTTTACTGAATTTAAGGATAACCGGGTAAAGTTTTTTGCCACACTTTTTGCAACTACCGGAATCTGCTTTGCCATCCTAGACTATTTCAAGCTTTACCTCTATGTGGCAAACTACGGCTTTACCTCAAGAAGGCTGGTAGCCTGTTGGTTCCTCTTAGTGATGTTTACTGCTGCCATACTTATGCTTATAAGGCTTTATAAGAAGTTTGAAGGAATAAGGTATATAGCCGTACTATTTATAGTAAGCTTTATCTTATTTGCATTTTCAGAAGGCACTATAGTACAGGTAACTCCTACCATCGAATCTATTTTGCCGACCTAACCCTCTTTACCTCCCCGCTAAAAAGCATTATAATACTGTTAAAGAGCGTTAAATGCTTAATTCATAAGCATTTACGCTCTTTTTATATATAATTACGCATTGATATTTTTTAGTTTTACCAATTCTGCATTTGCACTTAGTACAGTGGCATTTTCTACTTTTCTTTCTAAAAGCAAACCTTTTCCAACCAATCTTGATATAACATTTTTCCTAAAAAATGTAGAGGGTTTTACTCCCACATAATCTGCTATTTCTGATATTTTCCTATATTTACCAAAACAATAGGATAAAATTTTAAGATCATTTTTCCCTTCTAAAACGGTTTCTACATAAACCTCCGGATTTTCATTTGTTTGGCTGATGACTCCACCGGAAAAAGTTAAATCAGGCAGGGTTAAAGTAAATGAATGTGAGTCGGCTGAAACATAAGGTCTATATTCTTCTCCTCTCCCTTTATAATCAGCTTCTATCTTATCAAAACCGGAACCCTTTTTTTCCATATACCTACATAATTCCAGTATTTCACAGATAACCTCGTTTCTCCTTCTTGGAATAATATTTGATATATTTTTTTCTTTATGCAGTTCTCTCACTCCAAGAAGTGCCCCGGGTGAGGTTATTTCCAATCTATCCTTAAAAATATTTACCTCTATCTGGCTTCCCTGTATATAATAATTCCTATGTCCAACCGCATTTACTATGCCTTCTGTAACTGCCCTTCCCGGATATGATACATATTCAATCCTGGTTTCAATTTCTTTTTTAAACCCGTTTACTGAATGATTTTTTATAAATTCTATTGTCTTTTTTATAACCTGTAATAAGTTTCCGGTATACTCTTCACTTGCAATAACGACAGAACTTCCCTTCGTTACTCCGGGCCACTGTGTAGCCACAAGTTTCGTTCTCATATCATTGCAATTATCTTTGAAAAGCAATGCTCCTCTCGACAGCTTTTTATCTACCGAAATTATATTTTTTGATACCAACTCTTTTTCTTCAACCTTGTCTCCATTATTTGATATCAGTTCAAATAACTTTGAAAAATTTTTCTTTTGATATATTTCATCTGTAAATCTTGTATCAAAAGGAGTATTGTCGCTCATAAGCACCATATCTCTTATCTGCTCATAAGAAGCAATATCTGTCCTTCCATAATTTCTTATATATATTCCAAGCAACCCGTTATCATGTAATGCTACTGGTAAGTTTTTATTTGCATTTACCTGTATACATACAACAAATCTTATGGGTACAACATTCTTTACGGGAATACCGGTTATTTCATAGTCTATAACCGGATCTATTTTTTCGCGTATAAGTCTATGTACCATTAAAATAATGCTATCAGCCTTATTTCTGTCCAGTGCTACAACCTTATGTGTTTTGTTTTCAACTCCTATTATCAGTTTACCGCCTTCTGTATTTGCAAATGCTACCAAAGTCTTTAGCCACCCCAACTCTAAAGACTTACCGTTTTTATCTTTTCCTTCACTGATAATTCCCTTATATTCTATGGTTTTGCTTTCTAAAAAAGCCTCATCAATCAACTCTTCTACAAACATAATGAATACCCTTCTTAACATATTTATATTAAAATATACAGCATATTAATGAAGTTGTAAAGAAAAACTTCATACCACTTCACGCTATACTTCACATCACTTCACACTGTACTTTACATCACTTCACCCTTTACCTCCCCGCTAAAAAGCATTATAATACTATTAAAAGCTTTTTAGGGGAGGTTGTATGAAGCCTAAGAAATTTTCACCGTTTTATATAAAAATAATTGCAGGGATTATTCTGTTGCTGTTTGCAGGCTATATGTATTACTCGAATGAGAATAACCAATATGCGGCTTTTATCGGAATGGGCGGTATTTTGATATTAAATGCTTATTCTATGGGAAATAAAAAAAAATAAAACCCAATTATTCACACCATATGTCGCAGACCTCTTATTCCTACTAGTACAGTAGTAATAAGAGGTCTGTGACTATAGGGTGATATTTCACAAGATGTTTCGTGAATAATTTGAATTAAATCAAATCCAGTACCTGATTTATATCTTTCTTTCCAAAATTAGGCTTACCGTCATCAATCACCATACAAGGCACACTCATAATCTGATACTTGTCACGAAGGTCAGGGAAATGGTTGAGGTCATAAACCTCTGTAGTTACCTTAGGGTTAAGTGAGGCTATCCTCTGTGCCGCCACTACAAGGTCAGGGCACATTGTACAGGTAAGGGAAACCATAATTCTAATCTTTGTATCCTTATCCAGAGCCTGAATTTTTGCCTTTGTATCCTCTTCTATCTGCTGTCCCGGACCTGCCACATTATAAAGACCTAAGATAAATGAAGTAAACTCATGTCCACCCGGAATACCATGAAAAGCAAGACCCGAGTAGTTTCCATCTTCCTTACATACCTTTACATACGGAGTTTCTGTAACATCGACATTTTCCTCAAGCTTAATACTTAGCTTATCCGTAAGTTTAGCCAATTCTTCCATATAATGTTTAAGTTCGTTAGAAGAATTTTTATCATCAAGTCCAAGACTGAGTACAAGCTTATTTTCCATTTTACCGAATACTGCGTTTAGCTGAGCAAGCATATCCGATGTAAATAAAGCATTGCCGCTATCTTCCGACTTTATTTCCTTCTTTTCAGGCGGTCTTCCATGATTAGCCGCACTTCCTTCCAATATAGGGCGTTCAGGTACAAGACCTGTCTTTTTATGTATTTTAACTACATACTTTTCAAGTTCAGTAGCTGCAAGTGCACCGTCACCAACTGCCGTAACAACCTGTCTTAAAGGTTTTATACATACATCTCCCGCTGCAAAAAGTCCTTCCCTTGTTGTCATTTGGGATTTATCCGTAATTATGTAACCCCTTTCATCCGTTTCTGCAATCCCTTTTACAAGACTTGTCTCAGGTTCATAACCTGCGAATACAAATACACCTAAGGTGTCATTTTCTACCTTATGTGTAGTTTCTTCTCCTGTTATTCTATCTCTCCAGGTAATGCTTCTAAGCACTCCGTCACCTTCAACTTTTACTACTTCTTTATTGTAAAGTATGGTAATATCCTTATTTGACTTAGTTTCATCAGCAGTAGCCTTGGCACAGGTAAAATCTTCTTCTCTTACAAGGACAGTCACATGTTTAGCGTATTTTGTAAGGAAAACACTTTCCTCCGCAGCGGCAAAGCCTCCTCCGATTACAAAAATATCTTTTCCTGTAAAAAATTCACCATCACAAGTAGCACAGTATGCCACACCATGTCCTTTATACTCCGCCTCACCTTCAAATCCTATCATTCTCGGATGTGCACCTGTTGCAAGAAGTACACCGAGACACTGTATCTTTCCCTTTGTTGTTTCTATCTCTTTAACATCATTGTCCATATTTATAGAAGTAACTTCTGCAAGTTTAAATTCCGCTCCGAAGTTCTGAGCCTGAATTCTCATCTTCTCAGTAAGAGTATGTCCGTCTGTAATCTCAATACCCGGATAATTAACCACTTCTGAAGTAATGGTAATCTGTCCTCCAAATTTTTCCTTTTCAAGTACTATTACCCTATAACAAGCTCTTGCAAGGTAAAGAGCTGCCGTAAGCCCCGCAGGACCCCCGCCGATTATTGCAACATCATATAAATTTTTATTATCCATATCTTCTCCTTCATATCCTAAGTATTTTACAGTTTTTCCAAACTACCTACTATATACCATTCTAACCCTTTTATGCACAAATCTCAAGATAGATTTTTACAATATTAAGAAATAATTTCATAATAAAACACAAAAACAGACTGCTGCATATAAGTACATCAGATATTTATTTTATCCGACGCATAAACTTAATGCAACAGCCTGCATATAATTATAAAGTCTTAATTAAAGCTGTCCTACAAGATCAAGACTAGGCTTTAATGTTTCTGCACCCGGTGTCCACTTAGCAGGGCAAACTTCATCACCATGCTCATGTACAAACTGAAGAGCCTGAACCTTTCTGAAAAGTTCCTCAGCATTACGACCTACATTACCTGCATTTACTTCATAAGCAACAATCTTTCCTTCAGGATTTACTATGAAAGTTCCTCTTTCTGCAAGACCGTTCTCATCAATATATACTTCAAAATCCTCTGAGAGCATGTGTGTAGGGTCGGCAAGCATTGCGTATGTAAGCTTGGAAATTCTCTCTGAGCTGTCATGCCAAGCCTTGTGTACGAAATGAGTATCTGTAGATACACTGTAAATTTCACAACCAACTTCTTTGAACTTTGGATACATATTCTGAAGATCCTCAAGCTCTGTAGGGCAAACAAAAGTAAAATCTGCCGGATAGAAGAAGAATACACTCCACTTACCCATAATATCCTTTTTACTTACCTCTTTAAAGTTGTTATCCACATAAGCCTGTACTGTAAAATCTGCTACTTCCTTGTTAATTAATGACATTTCAAAATCTCCTTTCAAATTTGTATTTATATGTACGAACTTTTTATAATTTAATTGCGTACAATATTATAATATACAATATACCATAACTAACAATAATTGTCAAAGGAAATTTTAAAACTTTTTGTAAACTTTTTGATAACATTTATTTACGCACAGTTTTTCACCTTCCTAAAAAATCAATATTTATTTTGCCTGTGTCTACGCTCATTTTTACCTTCTTATTTCCCCTATTCTCCATATATCTGCTGTTAAATATAGAACCGCCGCTGTTTTTCCCGTCTATTATAATTGTTCCCAAATCATTGCTAAGGTCAAGACTATAGTCATCCTGTGTGCCTCTAAGATTTGCATTTATACTTCCCGTGTCGCTGCTTGCCTCAATATATCCTGAATTTATCCTGTTAAGCCTGATAAGTCCCGTGTCCGTGCTTGCAGCAAGCCTGTCCGTTTCTATATCGGTAAGCTTTATATATCCTGTGTCTGAACTTAAATCCGCATTTTCCGCTTCTAAATTTTCAATAGAAATATATCCCATATCAGTTGATGCCTTCAAAAATTTTGTTTTGATATATGACAAATTAACCGCTCCTGTATCATTACTTACATCAAGTTTTTCAAAACTGCTGTCTTTAACCGATATATGCCCTTTATCTGCACTCAAGCTACCATTTAATGTGCTTACACCTACAATTTCCAAAGCACCTATATCAGCGTTTAAATCAAGTATATCGGATTTAGTTGCAAACAGTGAAAGTTTACCAAATTCCATACTGCTTTTTATTCTTTTAAGTTTCTTATCTCTCGGAACAATAACTTCTATAAATTCTCTTCCTTTATTAAAAATATTGGAATTAAAATTAAATCTGATAAATCCCTGTTTTCGCATATCCTTTATTACAAGACAATCTCCTACCCGCTCTATAACGGGTTCATCCTTACAATTAAGATAAATACCGAATTCATCTCCTGTTCTTATGATTACATTTAATGCCGACAGTTCCAAATGTATACTGTCAAAAACATCTAATTTGTCATTCCCGAATATCTCAAGAGCGGTAATGGTATTTGTATACATATCATAATTAACGGACACATCTTCATTTTGTATATTTACAGCAGACTCCGCCTTTATATTTTCATTTGCAATATCATCATCTATATGTTCTTTTACGCATTCGGCAGCCTCTATTATTTTAGCCGCCACATCCGCCGGATTACCCACATTCTTAGTTACATCACTTTCTTCACCGAAACCGGCTTCTTCAAAATATTCCCAATAATAATTTATAGCATCTTCCCTGTCCTCAGTGTTTAGCTTTGACAGCTTTTCTTTAAGACTTTCCATAAATTCATTTTTATTCATTACTATTTGCCCCCCTTGCCGTTATTTATGTTTACTGAAAATGAAAATTCAACATTCAATTTCCCGCTAAGCAACCTGTCTATTCCTTCTTTATAAGCTTTCCATTCTTTCTTATAAAATTTCAGTTTTTCCCTTCCTTCTGGTGTAATCCTGTAATACCTGCGATTACGCCCCTGCACAGGACTGTCATAAGTTGCAAGTTCTCCTTCTTTTTGCAGTCTCCTAAGCACAGGATAAAGTGTGGATTCAGATATATCTATTACCTCCTGTACTTTCTGTGTAAGGGTATATCCATAATAATCTTCTTTCTCCAATATCCCCAATACACAAGCATCTAAGAGCGGTGCTGTTACCTGATAAGTCATCGCTTTCTCCTTTCTTTCTAATGCCGATATAATTATATTATTTTACTTGTTAGTTATTGTATGATATTATATACTATATAATATCATTTGTCAACAAAAAATTCCTTCAGACATTGTAACTTCTAAAGGAATTTTTATAATTTATTACAAACTATTTATAACATATCAAAAAGCATATAACGCTTATTCATTCTTCATAGCCTCAATGGCTGAAATCTTAGTTGCCCTGCTTGCAGGATAATATCCTGAAATTATACCTATTACAATAGCAAAGCTTGCCGCTACAAACGGAAGCCAAATAGGGATTACCGAAAGCTTGCTTCCCTCCTCTCCGCCTCCAAACATATTAAGAGCATTTCCTAAAGCTCCGCCAAAAGTATTTAACAAATAAGATGCCACATAACTGCAAGTTATTCCGATAACTCCTCCTATGAGCCCCATCATAGCAGCTTCAAAAAGAAAGAGTTTTTTAATATCTCCTATATGACAACCAAGCACCTTCATTACACCTATCTCTTTTGTACGCTCATAAATAGACATAATCATAGTATTTGCAATCGAAATAGCTGCAACAAGCATGGATATGGCACCTACACCTCCAAGCACCATTTGGATTGTTTTAGAGAAATTTTCTATCTGTTTGGTATAATCAGACATACTGCTTGATTTATACCCCATTTCTTTGATAGCCTCCTGAATATTCTTAACATCCTCCACATTATCCGCATTTATTTTGATGCCCTCATACTCTTTTAATTTCTTTTCCGCCTTTCTTTTTTTATCCGGCGGAAGCTGTTTTACATAGTCTTTGTATATGTTTATAAACTGAACCTTATCCATATACATATTATACGAATATTCATTATACTCAGCCGTATCAAAAACAGCCAATTCCGTGGCATACTCTTTAAGCTGTATTTTAATTACTCCCTTATCGTCACGCGGAAGCGTTTCTTCATCATAAATCATCATAACCACCCTATCTTTTCCGGGAGTTATAGCTTTAGATTGATAATTAGAGGAATTAGGATTATAAAAGCGTGAAAGCATTTCATTTCCTGCCCAAATCTTAATTTTATTCTTATTATGCCCTCTCTGATATGTTTTATTATCTTTAAGCTTAGGAAATTCAAGATCCTCAAAGGAATCCGCATCCATTACTTTTATAAAAGAATTACTTTCATAATTTCCGCTTTTAAGTTTAACCGAAAGTTCTATCATAGGCGATACAGTCTTTACATTAGGAATCTGTTTTAATTTGGCTATAAGTTTATCATCCAGTTTTTGTTTTTTCTCACCTGAATAATTACCGTTCTCATCAAAGTCAGCCTGTTCTTTTTCCATATTAATAACTGTAAAACTTCCATATTGCATAAGGTTTTCTCTAAAACTTTGATTCATTCCTATACCTATAGATATCATTACAACTATGGAAATAGTACCTATGACTATACCTACAACAGTAAGGGCAGTTCTGGCTTTACGCCTTCCGAGATTCCTAAGACCCATTTTCATAAGATCACTAATCTTCATATAAATTTATACCCTTTTTAATCTTTAACTTAGCAAGAAGTATTCCTGCTAAAATTGAAAGTGCAAGCACACCTGCTGTTATACCTGTCATAACCGGAACATTTTGAGTTATGGACTTTGACGCTCCGACCTCCGTATTCATGCCGTTCATTCCGTCCATAGCCCCCATTGTGTCACCTGCCATATTGGCAGTTTCACCGCCTGACATACCCGCAGTATCTCCGGCATTCATACCCGCATCAGCACCGGCAGTTTCATTTCCTACATTATCCGTTCCCGCCGTATCGCTTCCCTGATTTGATGAAGTTCCCGCCGTCTCTTCTCCTCCTGCTTTAGAAGAAGTCTCGGGATTTGCAGAAGATTTACTACCTTCATCTTTTATTTCTTCTGTATTTTCTTTCTCCAAAGTTTCTTCAGTTTTTGCTTTTCCCGTACCGGCATTACTGTTTGACTCAGCTGTCGCTTCAGGTAAAGACTCAGCTGTCGCCGCCTTGCCGGTTTCTGTTTTAGGTGCCTGCATAATTGCCAAAACCCCATTCAATATAAATAATTTTTCGTCCAAAGCTCTCACCTCAATTTCTTATTATAACTCTTCATCTTCACGCAAAGCTTCTGCCAGTTTTTTCTTCTTATACTTCTTAACTGCAATGTTTTTCGTTACTAAAGCACCTATTATAAATATGACTACATTCCCACCTATAAAAGCCCACATCGGAATTATATCCTTAGGTCCTTCAGGCATAGGCATATCAGGCATATTGGGCATATCTCCCATATCTTCAGGGTTTGTTGCATTTACCATACTCTCAAAATTAGTATCGTATGATGACACATTTCCGTTACTATCCTCATAAGAAACAGTAAGCACACCCTTACCCATTCCTTCTTTCTGAGGAGTTACATCCATAGACCATGATCTTCCCTCACCTGCATTAACATTACCTATAATAAGAATTTCATTAGTAGACTTAAAATCACCTTTAACTTTAGCTGTTACATTGTAAAGAACCGACTTACCCATGTTGTTAAAGTCAAATGTAAGAGCCGTTGTTTCATTAAGTACCGGAGTCTCACCCGATGCTACCATAATATTGGCAAGCATAGGTCTGTCATCCGAATACACCTGAAGTTTAAGTTTCTCTTCTATTTTATTAGGTTTCTTTATAAGAGCATTTTTATTTGCAACATCTTTTGCAAGATATTCATAATCAAATGTAATTCCTAAATCATAGCCGTTAGTAGCTATATCACCCTTTGCTCTAAGCGGTATACTGCGTCGTTCACTCTGTCCCGGTCCGAGAGAATTTATGAACATACTTGCACTTCCCTCTACTATAGCAAAGTTATTGTCTGCGGAAGAAATAGTAACAACTATATTGTCCGCCGATACACTTTGATGAGGATTCATAATATCAAAAGTAAAATTAAAAGTTTTTCCCGCTTTTATCTTCTTCTTGCCGGTATCATATTTAGCTATAGTAAGACGCGGCATACTGTTATCCACATCGCCGGAGTTCTCCTTGCCCTTTGTATCAATATATATGCTCATTGTGTCGGTAATCTGAGTAGCAAGCAATTTGTCTTTAACCGAGTAAAATGAATAGTTTAATGTAATAGCCTTCATTCCATCCTGAATTGCTTCCGTAGCGGTAAAACTTCTTTTTAACTTAAATGTTTCTCCCGGTTTTAACAATTTAAGCCTAAATTTATCATAAGCCTTATCGGGCTTAAAACCTGCCTCAGAATATCCTGTAGTGTCTACAACCACATTTTTGGCTGCGACTTCTCCAACATTTTTCAGTTCATAAACTACCTCAAATTTATTACCTACATTTATAGTATAATGAGGATAGTTTACACTAGTTACCTGAATTACAGGTCTTTTTTCAAGTTTCTCGGCATCCGTTTTCTTTGCTATAGTCTGAATTGAAATAGTAAATTTTTGCGGCTCGGCAGCAGTTCCGTCAGAATTTTCATATTTTACTACAGCATCTAACTTAACTACTCCTGCCGTCAGGTTTTTAATTGCATTAAAATCAAACTCAGCCTCTCCATCTTCTCCACCTTCTACACTGCCAATCTTTACAAACGGCTGACTGTCCGGTATAAGAGTGTTTTCATATCCTTCAAGGCTTACAACCACATTATCGGCAACAAGCTCTCCATCATTATGAAAAACAAGCTTTATGTTTACATTCTCATTATCTTTTATACTTCTGGGATATTCTGTATCTAAAAGTGAAAACTTAGCATTTTTCTTTTGAGTCGCAACTACAAATGTAAGCTTACTTGACTGCTCAAGGGTTATTTCCCGATAATCATTATAACTGTCTGTTGTTATAAATTTGATAGGAATATTATCATACCTTCCCTTCTTGGCATTAAGCGGGATTTTAATTGAAAATTTAACATAAACTTTATCTCTTACTGTAATATTCCCCACCGGATTTCCGTTTTCATCCGTGCAGGTAACCTCCGATGCAAGTGTAAAACCCGGAGTATTGCTTAAATCCACATTGACTATAGGATTTCTTATAGAATAATTAGAAGCCTTAACAGGTATAACTACATCAACCGTATCTCCCGGATTTACATTGTAAGGCTTTAGTACATCACCCAAAACAGCTTTAGGTACAATAGCCTTATATACATTGTCAGCTGCCGATACTTTAACAAGCAGGTTTCCCCCTGTCATACCTAAAGGGCTTGTAAGCATCATTGCAGCCGCTAATGCAAAAGCTGCTCCTGTTTTAAATATCTTATTTGGCTTCATTGTCCTTATCCTCCGTCTTTTTACCCATTAATTTTGCAAGTTTTTCCTCTCTTGCTTTTTTCTTTTCTTTTTGTAATTCCTTAAATTTTTCTATTTCAATTCCGCTCTCTTCTTCTATCTGTTCAGCAGTTTTGATTACTTCAACATTTTGTATATTTCCGTCAAGTATATGGATTATTTTATCTCCATAACTTGCAAGTCTGGGATCATGTGTAACCATTACTATGGTTTGCTTATTCCTTCTTGCCATTGCATGAATTAATTCCATAACTTCCATAGTTGTTTTGGTATCCAAGTTTCCTGTAGGCTCATCTGCAAATACAATTTCCGGTTTTGCCACAAAAGCTCTTGCTATTCCGACTCTCTGCTGCTGACCTCCGCTCATTTCTTTCGGTTTATGCGTAAGTCTGCTTCCAAGTCCTACCTGCCTTAGCATCTGTTCTGCAAGTTTTTTCCTTGTCTTTCCATTAATTCTTTTAAATACAAGGGGCATTTCAACATTTTCAAGTGCATTCATTGATCCTATGAGGTTATATGCCTGAAATACAAAACCTAAATAATGCTGTCTGAAATCCGCCAAATTTTTTTCACTCATATTTCTTATGTCATAGCCTTTTAAGAGAATTTCACCGGATGATGCCTTCTCAATCCCAGCCATCAGATTAAGCAGCGTTGACTTTCCGGAGCCTGAAGTACCTAAGAGACAGCAAAATTCACCCTTATTTATCTCAAAACTTACTCCATTTACCGCTTTAATCCTCTCATTTCCCATGTGATATATTTTTTTCACATTTTTCAATTCGATGATTTTTTCCATATTTTTACCAAATTTTCTTTATATTAAATTTTTACAGATTATCTATATCAAATATAACACTCAGTTTTTAACTCATGGGTATCTTTTTTATTAAAATTACCTTACGATTTCTTTATAAAATTATTGATTTTAAGCCATTTTATAAAAAATTGTTATTACCAAATCAAATAGCCTGTTTTTTATTCTACGCTGCTTATAAACTGTTTAATAACCTCAACCGTCTTATCAACGCCCCTGAAATCATTTTGTATAGATAAATGGTAATTTGTAATCGTTCCCCATTTTTCTACAGCATGATAATTATAATAATTAGCCCTACGCTTATCCAACCTTATTATAGTATCTTCCGCTTTATCTTCCTCTACACCGTCTCTTTCAACAGCCCTTAGGATTCTAAAAGGCATTGATGACCAAATAAAAATATTAATCACATCTTTTCTTTCTCTAAGTACATAATCCGCACAACGCCCGACTATAATACAAGGTCCTTCATCCGCCACCTTTCTGATAACATCCGACTGTGCTATATATATTCTATCATCAAGGGAGAGATGTGTGTATCCGATGTCAGGACTTCCATAAGCATTCATCCCCATAGCTATAGAATAGAGTAAGCTGCTTGTAGCCTTCATTTCCACATTGTCAAAAGCTGCTTCTGCAAAACCGCTTTCTTTGGCTGCCCTTGCTATAAGTGCTCTATCATAAAATGGAATCCCGTATTCTTTTGCCAGTTTTTCTGCAACTTCACGCCCCCCGCTTGCATACTGTCTGCTTATTGTAACTATTTTATTCATAAATCTCCTCCTTATGATAAATAAGCATAATCATTAATATAAGTATACTTCTTATAAGTATTTTTTACAATAAGTCAACTTTTAAACTTTTCTTTCAGTTTATCTTCAACCGCCCTTGGAACCCAACTTGACACATCTTTCCCGAAGGATGCTATTTCCTTAACTATAGTTGAACTTAAAAATGCGTATTCTAATGAAGTTATTAAAAATAATGTTTCTATATCTTCACAAATTTGTCTGTTTGTTTGAGCTATCTGCATTTCATTTTCATAATCGGTAACCGCTCTAAGTCCTCTGACTATAATTCTTGCATCATTTTCCTTGGCAAAGTCTACAGTAGTACCTTCAAAAGTTTTTACACTTACATTCGGTATATCTGCTACTGCCTTTTTAAGCATTTCAAATCTTTCTTCCATAGTAAAAAAAGGAGATTTTTTCTTATTTACAAGCACACCTATTATAACTTCGTCAACTATAGCTGCCGCCCTTGTTATTACATCTATATGACCGTTAGTCACCGGATCAAAACTCCCCGGATAAACCGCTTTTACCATAATTACCTCCAAATCTACAAAAATAAATTCTTTCTGAACTATTTTAACTGCTAAAAACAAATTTTTTCTTAAATACAAAAAAACCGCTACAATAAAGATAACCTAAGTTAAACCTTATTGCAACAGCTTTTGATTAGTGCGGATGATGAGATTTGAACTCACACAAGATTGCTCTCACTAGAACCTGAATCTAGCGCGTCTGCCGTTCCGCCACATCCGCTCATTACCTAACGCCGGACAAAAAAATAGTGCGGAAGATGGGACTTGAACCCACACGACTGCAATAGCCACAAGATCCTTAGTCTTGCTTGTCTACCAATTTCAACACTTCCGCATATACTTCATCTTTTCAATTTTCATTCGTTCGACTGAACGAATGAAAGTATAACATGATTTTAAAATAAATGCAAGAGGTAAATTAAATTTTTTTACTTTGTCAATTATCATATCCTCCCTTTTTTAACCTCTTTCAGCCGATCCTTTCAGCCTTACTGTCGGTGCATTTACATGCCTCACTCTGTATTTTCCGTCAACTGAACTTTCCAATCCATAGTTAATTTCTCCTGATACATTGTCAAATGTAAACTTCTTACCATTTACATAAAAGTCATTGTATGTATCTATTCCCATTGCTCCTAAAACTCTTGAAATAATCTGCGTCTCTTCTTTTGTTATGCCAATGACCTTACCTATGCCTAAAGCCTGTCTGTTGGCAACTCTTGTAAACTGATTCATTATTCTTGCAATCTTTGCAGCATCTTGCTCTGCTTTTACATTTTCATGCAGATTACCTGTTCTTCTCGGAATGTAGTCAACTCCATTTTTTGTCCATTTTAAAATTGTACCATCCGGCAGCCTGACCATCGTGCCGGGAACTAAAGCACAGCCATTAGGAAGATTGGAAAATCCTGCATCTTCCTGCATTGCAAAATTCCTTTTATCTATTCCTACTCTTGTGAATACATTAACTCCTATTTTTACTAATTTATTGTTAATTACAACTATATCATCCGGCCCACACTTCGTATCTCCGGGATTATAATTAGGATTTACTCTTTGCCAACCGCCATTTACAAGCCCATAAACATGACCATCTCCACCTATGTTTATCTTCTCATACTCAATTTCTTTTTTAGCTGATAAAACATCATTAAAAGGCTTATTCTCCATTCCATTTTTCATAATGTTCCCACTCTGATTTGAAGCATTTAGAGTTCTATTTATCTGTGTATTCCTATTTATCTGCATAATATACCTCCTTATTTTATTTGTTGACAGGACTGCCAAAATGTTAAAAATTTACAGAGATTATAAAGATTAAACCAGGCTAAAAATATTATAAATATTTATACCTATCATAACCGCCATAAGTCCTATAAACAGCTTATCCACTGTCTTATCTGCTATCTTCTTATTTACTATTCTTCCTACAACGCCACCCAGTATACCGCCTGTCACCATAACTACAAGTACCTTAATCGGGAAATTAGGTATAGTATTAGTAATTATTGATGTTCCCAAACTTGCAATTTGTGAAATAAAAATTATATAAAGCGAGGTTATTACCGCTTCCTTCGTACTCATAGAAAACAGGTAAAATAAGACTACAAGATTGATAGGACCTCCACCAATGCCTAAAAATGATGACATTATACCTAAAAATAAACCTACAGCAACAAGTATAGGTAAACCTTTAAGTTTCTTTGTAGCTATTTTATCCTTAAATATTGTATATATCAAGGTAAAAATTGTCACTATAAGCAGGCAGGCAGCCTGAACTACACCTACTTTATTCGGATTATCACTCAGACTCTTCACAAAGGAGAACAACCATTTCCCTACTATTCCCCCTATTGCCCCACCTATTGCAACCGGAAGAACAGTGGCTGTGTCGATTTCATTTTTACCGCTAAGTTTTGACTTGATTACAGAATAAGCCGACATAGACAACACAGTACAGCCTGATAAAAAACTAATTTGGCTCACATCCAGTATTTTAAGTGCATCCAAAAGAGGTTTAATTATAACTCCCCCGCCAATTCCACAGATAGCCCCTACTATAGAAGCTAAAAAACATACTGCAAAAAATAACATTTCCATTTTAATACCACCTAAACACTTATATATTTATAAAGATTAGGTTATCAAAAGTGTTTGACAACCATTGATACAGAATGACTACAGTTTCACTTCCCGCAATTCTTGCAAAATATTAAACTTAATAATAAGGACAATAACTTCCTCTATCTAAATATAACTGAATTTTATTTTACCATGTATTATATCTATGTTGCAAACAATTTATTCTACTATAACTATGCAAAATAAGAGGTCTGTGACCTATGGCATGAATAATTTTGGGTTAATTTCTATAAATTTATGATTTTATGATTGACCCTTATATAATTGTATGGTAAATTTGCTTTATACAAAAAATATTCAACAAGCTGCTTTGAATCATTTACAAAACAGTTGTGAAAAATTACTTGCAAATGGGGAAAAAACTATGATTAAACAAAAACACACAAAGAAACTGCTCTCACTCGTAACCGCTACTCTTGTAGCTGCCACACTAATACAACCGGTTACTTCACTTAATGCCGCTGAAACCAAACTTTCCGATAAGGTATTGGCAGATTATAAAGCTGATGATTACGGTAAGTATGATGATGTATTTGAATATTCGGAAGGTTTAGCCGTTGTTCGGTGGGGCAATAAATACGGTTATATAGATGTAAACGGTAAAGAAGTAATTAAACTGAAATATGATCTTGCTGAAACTTTTAACGATGGGCTTGCTGCTGTTAAACTTAAAGGAAAATGGGGCTTTATAGATAAAAAAGGTAAGGTTATTATACCTCTTAAATATAGTAATGTAGGACAATATGCTTATGGAATGATAGCTGCCAAGCTTAAAGGAAGATGGGGATACATTAATAAAAAGGACAAGGTTGTTGTTCCATTTATATATGATAATGTTTATAATTTTGAAGGAAATCTCGGACAAGTAAGAAAAAATGATAAAAGCGGATATATAAACAAAAAAGGAAAAATAGTTACTCCTATAAAATATGATAATATCTTTGCTTTCGCTGAAGGCATGTCGGAAATAGAACTTAATGACAGATTCGGCTTTGTGGACAAATCCGGCAAAGTTGTCGTTCCGCCTAAATATGATAAAGTTTATGCTTTCAATCAGGGTATGGCTCAGGTTACTGTTGACGGAAAATCAGGCTTTATAAATAAAAGAGGTAAGTTACTTGTTCCTATAAAGTACGATAAAGTCACTGTTTTTGTAGACGGACTTTCCCAAGTAATGATTGATGATAAATGGGGCTATATCAATACTCGTGGTAAAATAAGAGTCCCGCTTATATATGATGACTTATATTCCTTTAGTGAAGGTTATGCTCAGGTTATGCTTAACAACAAATGGGGATTTGTAAATAAACAGGGTGAGGAAGTAATTACACCGAAATATGATAAAGTATATGATTTCCTTAATGGTTTTGCTCGTGTATCAAACAATCATAAATGGGGATTCATAGATAAAAACGGAAAAGAAATTACTCCTCTAAAATATGATAATGTATATAATTTCTATAACAACTATGCAAATGTGATTATTAATGACAAACAGGGACTTATAGATATAACCGGTAAAGAAATAATCCCTGCCAAGTATGATCTTGTACTCACCTCTGAATATAGCAATATCATTCCTGCTTCAATCGATGGCAAATGGGGCTATCTTAATAAAAAAGGTGAAGAGATTATAGAATTAAAATATGAAGATGTTTTAGATATGTATAATAACCTTGTAGCTGCCAAATTAAACGGAAAATGGGGCATACTTAACACAAAAAATGAAGTAATCCAACCTTTCAAATTTGACAACATAGAACTGACAAACGATGATGAAGCTGAAGCTAATATTGACGGAAAACTTTTCAAGATAAATCATAAAGGAGAGGCAAGCCCTAAATAATTATAAAGAAAAAGAAAATAAATTCTCCCAGTCATGACCACCCGTCCAACGGGTGGCTTGCTCCGGGCTATAAGCCCGTGTTAC
>CAUTOC010000045.1:0-17369 GCA_963539695.1 uncultured Catonella sp.
AGATGCAGATATTAAGAAAAGTATGGAAGAGGCTTGTTCAGAAATGGGAATTTCTATGAGTGCGGCATTTAAGATATTTGCAAAAAAAGTAGGAAGGGAGAGGAGAATTCCGTTTGAGATAACAGCGGATCCGTTTTATTCGGAGAGTAATATGAAGCATCTTAGAAGAGGTATTGAAGCACTTAATGCAGGAAACGGCATAGAACATGAAATGATAGAGGTGGCTGACTAATGAAGAAAATTTGGTTTGACGAGGCTTGGGAAGATTATATTTATTGGCAGACACAGGATAAGAAAACCTTAAAAAGAATTAATTCTCTTTTAAAAGATATTGAGAGAGGAAATTTTGATGGTATAGGAAAACCGGAGCCTTTGAAGGGTGAACTTAGTGGTTTCTGGAGCAGAAGGATAGATGATACCAATAGATTTGTTTATAGAATTAAAGGTGATATATTGGAAATTTTATCTTGTCGTGGACATTATGATGACTAGCCTTAATGTAAGATACTTTGAAAAAATCAAAATTAGTTTTACTGACTTTAGTTCATATAGTTGTCGGATGGCTGATAAATAGTTAGTTATGACTCCTGTAATCGGTATGTTATTGTTTTATTTGTGGATATATCAAAGGTAAGAAAAAGTGATAAATTTAAATCCGGAGGCATCGCATGTCAGTTACATATTTTATTTCTATGAATAACGAAGAAAAATATGACTTTGATACAGTAAAATTTAATGAAGATATTGAGGAGAAGTATCCCGGTGTTACTACCGAAGTTCGCGGTGGATTGTATGATATTTGCTGGGAAAATTATTCCGGTAAATATCAGTTTGAATTAAGCATGCATAAAAGCAGGTGTACATTTGCAATAGATTATTTTAATTCGAGTAACAGATTACAAGACTTTGCGAATTTTATTATATTGCTTAGAGGGTATTTTCCTGAGGATAAGGAAGTAATTTTATGTAATGAAGATTATAGTGATTCACTGGTATTGATAGGCGATGTACCTATAAATGATATAAAAAAGCGATTGGAGTAATTGACTGATTTACGATTTATAACGGTCGTAAATTCAGTCGTAAATTTTTACGATTGAAAATACGGTTGAATTAGGTTAAAATATAATGATACAAGTGTCAAATACTTTTGACACCCACATCATATAATCGTAAATATTGGAGGTCAGCTATGAAAGAAACAAAGAAATTAGAATTTAAATCAGATATAACCAATACTTTTTTAAAAACAGTCAGTGCTTTTGCAAATTATGAAGGTGGGCAGATTAAATTTGGTGTAGCTGATGATGGCAAAGTGATAGGACTTAAAGATCCGGTACAGTCCTGTCTTGATATAGAAAATAAAATTAATGATACAATTCGGCCACAACCACAGTATGAACTGGTGGTTCAGGAATCTGATAAAACTGTAATTCTTACAGTAGAAGCAGGTCGGAATAAGCCATATACATATAAGTCTAAGGCATATAGAAGAAATGAAACAGCCACTATTGAAGTTGATGAATTGGAACTTACCAGACTGATTTTACAGGGGAAAAATATAAATTATGAGGAACTGCCGGCAGATAATCAGGAGCTTTCTTTTAAAATATTGGAGAAAAGAGCAAAACAGGAAATAGGTATTAAATCACTGAATAAGGATGTTCTTAAAACTTTGAATTTATACAGTGATTCAGATGGATATAAACAGGCAGCAGCATTGTTGGCGGATGAAAATGAATTTCCGGGAATTGACATAGCCAGATTTGGTGAGAGCATAAGTATAATATTAAAACGCGTAACATTTGAACATGAGTCGGTACTGGAAGAGTTGGAAAAAGCAGTTCGGATATATAGGGATTATTATCAGTATGAAGAGATTCAGGGAATAGAGAGAAAAAAGGTAGAGAAAATTCCGGAAGAAGCCTTCAGAGAAACAATTGCAAATGCACTGATACATAGAACATGGGATGTAAACGCACAGATTAGAGTAATGATGTTTGATGACAGAATTGAAATATCATCTCCGGGAGGTTTACCTACCGGTATTTCAGAAGAGGAATACATTAAGGGGAATGTATCTATATTAAGGAATCCTATTTTAGGCAATGTATTTTATCGACTTCATATTGTAGAAATATTAGGAACCGGAATTGTGAGAATACAGGAAGCTTATAAATACAGTGACAAAAAGCCTGTATTTGAGATATTTGACAATTCAATAAAAGTTATATTACCGGTTATTGGTAATGCAGACCTTACTAAGGATGAAAAGATAGTATATGAAGTGCTTAGTAAAACAATGCCTAAATCAATCAGTGAAATTACAGATATGACACCATTTGGTAAATCAAAGGTAACAACCCTGCTAAAGAGCTTAGCAAGAAAAAATTATGTTTCAGTAACAGGAAATGGTAGGGGAACTAAATATAAGCTGTAAAAATGTGATACAATTAATCCCAAATTAAACAGGAGGAAAGCCTATGCGTAAAGCTATAGAAGAAAGAATTTCAAGAAGAACCTTTACCGGAGAAGCATTTACACCTGAAGAAATAGCACATATAGAAGATTTAGTAAAGAAATTAAATGAGGACTCAGGGCTTGAGGCAGAGTTTGTGGAAGATGCAATGTCAGCATTTTCAAATGTAAAATTTACCTATGGATTTTTTAAGAATGTAAGGTCTGTTATTATACTTAAAGGGCGGACAGATTCAGAAAATTTTAGAGAAAAGGTAGGATATTATGGTGAGAGGATAATATTAGACCTTGTGGATATGGGATTTGGAACCTGTTGGGTAGGAGGAACATTTGACAGAAGCGTGTTTACCCTGCCTGAAGGAGTGTCAATTCCCGATGTAATTGTGGTTGGTAAAGTCGAAAAACTCAGTATAAAGGAAAAACTGATGAAGGTAGGTTTACATGATAAGAAGAAGCCTGTGGAGAATAGGATTACTACAGATGTAGAATTGCCTGACTGGGTAAAAAACGGAATGGAAGCTGTAAGAATGGCACCAAGTGCCAAGAATACTCAGAAACCACATTTTTATTTTGAAAATGGAAAAGTAAGGGCTGAGGTTGTAGATGAATATATTCAGGATCTTGTAGACCTTGGAATCGCCAAGTTTCATTTTGAAGCAGGTGCTGAAAACGGCGGTCATTTTGAATTTGGTAATGGTGGAGAGTATATACTAAAATGATACTCCAAACAGGTCAGCGCACCGATATCCCCGCATTTTACAGTGAGTGGTTTGTAAACAGGGTGAAAGAGGGCTATGTGCTTGTAAGAAATCCTTACAATCCGCAATCGGTCACAAGATATAATATAAATCCTGAAGTAGTCGATTTAATTGCATTTTGTACCAAAAATCCTTTGCCTATGCTTGATAAAATGGATATATTAAATCTGTACGGACAGTACTGGTTTGTGACTATAACCCCTTATGGCAGGGATATAGAGCCGGCAGTTACAAACAAAATGAAGGTAATAGAAGGGTTTAAGAAGCTTTCTGAAAGGCTTGGAAGTAATTGTATGGGCTGGCGTTATGATCCGATTTTTATCTCGGATGAATACAGCGCAGACAGACATATCTATGAATTTGAGGTTATGGCAAAGGAACTTTCAGGCTACACCGGAACCTGTGTAATAAGTTTTATAGACTTATTTGAAAAGGTGAAAAAGAATTTTCCTGAAGCTAAACCGGTGACAAAGGCAGACAGAGAAAAGCTTGGAAGGGCTTTTACAGATATAGGAAGAAAATACGGTTTTATTATAAAGCCTTGTGCGGAAGGCGATGAATTAAGTAAATACGGAGCGGACTGTAGCGGTTGTGCCACTCTTAAAACCTTTGAAACAGCACTCGGTACAAGACTTGATGCACCTAAGCTTAAACCGGGCAGGAAAGAATGTGCCTGTCTTATCACAGCAGATATAGGAGCATATAACAGTTGTGGTCATGGGTGTAAATATTGCTATGCAAATTTCAGTGATGATACGGTAAGAAGAAATATGGCTATGCATGACAAAAACTCACCGTTTCTAATCGGTGGAAGTCTGGAGGGAGATGTAATCCATCAGGCAGACCAAAGAAAATGGAAAGTAGAGCAGATGAGTATATTTGATTTTATTCTTTAATCAGCTAAAGGAGTAATCATATATGAAAGAAATTTTACTTAAAAGAATAAAGCATCTAAGTATCCAGTTAATCATTTTTGGAATAACATATCTCATATCTTTAAGGCTTAAAGATATCTACTTCTTTGGCTGGCTGACACATAATAAGTTTGCCTATATCTGGGTTGCCATAATTTTATTTACAATGTTTGGTGGGACTTTGTATTCCTATGCTATCACAATCGGTAATGTAATCGGTATATTGATAGGACAGTTTTTGGGTGAGTACCTGTTAAATGCAGCTAAAGCAAAGATAATGTCTGAAATGGATGTTGCTAAGAGAGAATATCTTAGTAATAGTTATTATCATGTATTTATTTGGCTTAGTTTTATTATCGTGGTAGTTTTACTTGTTTTTATAAATAAGTTTATAAGTAAGAGAATAAGCAGGTTAAAAGAATAAATAAAAGCGGGTGCTGTTTTTGGCACCCACTTTCTGTATCATCTAGTCATATCTATCAGTTTTTTTACAAAATTATTTGCAGGATTATTCCATACTTCATCAGTTCTTCCATACTGCTGTATCTTACCTTCATCCATTACTAAAATGTGGGTTCCAAGCTTAAAAGCTTCCTGGATGTCATGTGTAATGAAAACAATGGTACAATTTGTAGCCTTATGGATTTCTTTTAAATCTTTTTGCAACTGATATCTTGTGATAGAGTCGACTGCACCAAAAGGCTCATCCATCAGCAAAATAAGCGGTGAGTTGGCATAAGCCCTTGCAAGACCTACTCTTTGCTGCTGTCCGCCTGAGAGTTCATCAGGGTATTTTTCTTTTACATCAGCAGAAAGTCCCACAAGTTTAAGCATCTTATCGACAATGCCATCTATAGTCTTATCATCAGCACCTTCAAGTTTTGGTACATAGCCTATATTTTCGGCAGCAGTCATATGTGGAAATAACCCGTTTCCCTGTATGGCATAGCCTATTTTTCTTCTGAGGGAAATAATATCCTCATCTTTTATATTTTTACCTGATATAAGAAGCTCGCCCTTATCAGGGGTTAATAAACCGTTAATCATTTTCATCATAGTAGTCTTTCCTGAGCCTGAAGTTCCTACAACACATAGGAAATCGCCTTCATTTATCTCAAGATTAAAGCCTTGGAGCACCGGAGTACCGGAATATGATTTGCATATATTTTTATATTCAATTAATTTAGTCATTTTTTACCTCCTTAAAGCCCTTTTCTTTTAAGAAGCTGATTGCAACATCCTTTGGATTTTCTTTTCCTGCTTCAACCCTGTTGTTAAGCTTTGCCATAGTATCTTCATCTATCAGGTTATTCAGCTTGTCAAGTACTGCATTTAATTCAGGATGTTTATTAAGCACTTCCTCTCTTACAACAATACCTGCCATATATTTAGGATAGAAGTTAAGGTCATCTTTAAGGAGGGCAATCCTAGGATCGGAGAGCTGTCCGTCAGTTGTAAATACAGAAATTGCATCCAGTTTTTTGTCAAATATAGCCTGATATTTAAGTCCGTTATCCATATCTACATGTTTTTTAAATTTAAGCTTATAGGCTTCAACCATAGACTTAAAGGCATCTTTTCTTTCAAAGAAGTCATATCCTGCACCGAAAACAATATCATTTGAATACTTGGCTAAGTCACTGATGGTTTCAATGTTGTATTTTTCAGCCAAATCTTTTCTCAGTCCTATACTATAGGTATTGTTAAAGCCGAACATTCCCCTCCAGGTAAGCTTGTATTCATCACTGTAAGCTTTGTTCAATGTATCAAAATCATTTTCGGTGTATGGCTCGGTTCTTTTTAATACTATATTCCAGGAAGTGCCTGTGTATTCAGGATACATGTCAAAGTCACCTTTTACCATAGCAGGGTGGATGTTTGAAGTACCTCCGCCGACACCGTATGTAATATCTACATCTAAATTTGTGTTACCCTTTATAAGGGCAGCAGTAATTTCAGCTAAAATATGACCTTCAGAATTTGGCTTAGAAGCGAGCTTTATTACATTTTTATTGTGATTTTGCCAAAATCCTATTGTAGAAAGTATTACAGCTAAAATAAGAACCGCAGCAATAGCCTTTTTTGCCTTTAATTTCTTTAACTTATGTGTAGAAATCAGTTTGCCAAGTATTCCTAAAATACCGTCTGTTGTAAGTGCAAGCAAGGCGATTAAAAAGCTTCCTATGGAAATAAGCACTTGGTTATTGGTGGTAATTCCCCTGTAAATAGCTACTCCCAAACCACCGGCTCCTACAAAAGATGCTATACCTGCAAGAGCTATTGTCATGGTTACCATGTTTCTGATAGCTGCAAATATTACAGGGAAGGCAAGGGGAAGTTTTATTTTATAAAGTATCTGGAACTCCTTACTTCCCATAGCTCTGCTTGCTTCTATGATTTTCGGATCAATTGTTGTTATTCCTACATAAGTACTTCTTACTATAGGAAGCAGGGCATAGATGGTAAGGGCAATTATTGCTGTTGTGTTACCAATTCCCGTAAAAGATATAAGGAAGCCTAAGAGGGCTATGGAAGGAATGGTATAGGTTATATTTACGACAGAAATTATATAACCGGCGATTTTAGGCTTTGTGGTTATCCATATACCTATGGACAGACCGATTATTATGGCAATTATGGCAGCAGTAAATATAATTCCCATATGCTCAAGCAATAGTTTAAGGTAAAATGCAGAGTTACCGGTAAACTCTGTTATGATATTATTTATCATCTTTTTTTGTCCTCCAGATTAGTGATAATTTTTCTTAAAGAGTCTTCAAAAATTTCTATTTCTTCATTAGTAAATCCTTTGTAAAAAATTTCAGTCATTTTTTCAGATGCAGCCTGTGATTTAGCTTCTAATGCTTTTCCTTTCGGAGTTAAAAATACACACTTTTTTCGCTTATCCTTATTACATTGGATGCGGAAAATAAGATCTGAGGCTTCCATTTTATCAAGCATATTTGTAAGAGTATTGATTGCAAGCCCGGTTTTTGAGGCTATATCTTTGCTGCTGATGCCTTCTTTTTTCCAAAGCTGATAGAGGATTTTCCCTTGTTCTCCATTGAACTCATTTAATCCTGACTCTGAAAAAAGCTTGTTTAATCGTCTCCCGCTCAAATATTTTATTCGTCCTATTAAATATCCACCTTCTGTTTTCATATCTTCTCCAAATAGTTCTATATAGAAATTTATCCTTGGTAATACTACTATATAGAAGTAATGTTGTCAAGGGGGATGGTGGTGTTTTTTATTACAAGACAGCCCCATCATCGCTTGACTTATTTGTATTATATGCTATAATGCAAATAAGATAAATAATTCATACATAATTTTACTTGAGAAAGGAGGAAGATATGCGTTTAATCTTTGATTTTGAAAGTAAAACCCCTATTTATCAGCAGCTGCGTGACCAGATTGTTGTGGGAATAGCGGAGGGAAAGCTCAGTCCGGGGGAAAAGCTTCCGACTATTAGGGCACTTGCGGATGAAAGCGGTATCAATATGATGACTGTGAGTAAGGCATATCAGATGTTAAATAATGAAGGATATATAGTAACAGATAGAAGGAAGGGAACTCTAATCAGTAATAAGACTAAAGAGAGTCCTGTTAAAGAAGAAACATTGAAGGAATTAAGAGTAATTATTTCAGAGTTACAGCTTTCGGGGCTGTCACTAGATGAAGTACTTACTCTTTGCAAAGAATACTATAGGAGGGATTGTAATGTTTTATAACATACTTATGTGGGCAAGTATATGTTGGATTGCTCCGCTTATGGGATATTTGCTTGTAAATCATGCAAAGTTTAAGAAAAATATAGCAGTCGGAGTAACATTTATGGAGGAGGGAAAGCGTGATGTGGATGTAATCTCAAGGCTTAATAAATATAAAAAGCAGGTAAAGATGCTGACTGTACTCTTCTTACTTGCGATTATTCCGGGAATTTTTATATCAAAATTTTGGATATTGCTTACCTACTGGCTTGTGTGGGTAGATTTAACTGTTTTTCTATATGCAATACCTTTTTATCTTTGCAATAGAGACTTAAAACGGATTAAAAGAGAAAAAGGATGGGTATATAATGCTACCCATAGTGTATCTATTGACACTGCAACTATTCCTAGTTTTAAACAACTTTCTCCGTTTCTTTTTATAATTCCCTGCATTTTAAGTTTATTGCCTTTGATTTGGGATAGAACCTTTTATATGCTGTATATAGTTTCGGGGTTAACCATAATTATATTTTGGTTTATATACCGCTATCTTTACAGAAACCGCTCAGAAACAGTAAATGAAGAAAAAGATTTGACGAGAGTACTGACTCAGATCAGGCATTATAACTGGTCTAAAATCTGGCTGATTGCATCCTGGCTGACAGCAATATTAAGCTATTCGGGACTTCTTTTTATAAATAATCAGGTTCTTGCATTAGTTCTTGTATTTGCACTTTCTACAGTTATTTGCGTGGAAGCTGTGGCAATTGAAATAAAGATTAGGAAGATGCAGGAGAAACTTACTAAAGGAAGCGGTACAGGAGTCATTGTGGATGAGGATGATAAATGGATTGGAGGCATGATATATTACAATCCTAATGACAGCAAGCTTATTGTAAATGAGAGAGTAGGAATGAATACTACGATGAATCTTGCCCATACCTCAGGCAAGGTAATAATGGGATTCATCCTGATTTTTACTTTGGCTATGCCATTTATAGGTCCCGCGCTTCATATTTATTATGAAAAGCCTATAGAAATAAATGTCACCGGAGAGGAAATTACTGCAAGTCAGGGAATTACAAAATATCATATTAAGTTCTCCGATATTGAAAATATTGAGTTGATAAATGAGCTTCCAAATGATTTGGTAAGAGTAAACGGTACAGCTTATGACAATCTTTTAAAAGGTAATTTTAGGAGCGGAAAAGAGAATATGATACTGCTCGTCAGACCGGATAACAAGCCTTTTATAAAGATAACTAAGAAGGATGGAAAAGTATTTGTACTTGGTTTTATGGGAGATGTTAAAGGGAAATTTGAGGAAATAAAGAAAAATGGAAATTTATAAATTGTAACACTAGATGTTTACTTCAAGAAAAAATATAGATTTTTGAGAATTAAAATATATTGTTTGATTAGAATAATATGGAAACCGGTTGTAAATGGTGTATAATATCTTAATAAACAGTAAATGATGTTTTAAGGAGCAGTATAAAATGAGTAAAAAATCAGAGATTATATTTATGCAGACAAGGTTAATCAGACTGGCGGTAGAAGAATGGAAGATGTCTCTTGAGAAAGTTATTAATTTATTTAGTAAGGCAGAGGTATTAGGATATATTGAAGCCGGATATGGAATTTTTCATTGTGAGGGAGATGAAGCAGTGCTGGAAGATATATCAGAATTTATCAAAAGAAAGGGGATATGGATAAATCACTGGAGTGTATAAAATTTATAGGAAGCGAGAAAATATGGCTGAAAAGGTAATGAGTAAAGAACGATTGGCATATACAATTGATTTGTTGATTACTATGGTTGTAGAGGAAATTGCTGAAGATACAGGGAGAGATTGTAAAGAAATATTAACCGACTTTCTCCTATCAAAGACAGGCAAAGCTCTATATGATAATGATACGAAACTTTGGTGTAATGGTCCATCATATATTGCAGATATCTACAAAGAAGAAGTAAAGCATAAGAATTTATCCTGAAATAAAAGGAAATGTAAGATAAATGTAAAGTTTGGGAGCAAAATTTGTGTTATACTATAAAGATAAACTCCCAAGGAGAATTTTACAGATGGATAAAAAGGCTAAAAAAGACATATTTAAGAATATATTGTGGTCAGTGATAACCATTATAATAGCGATACTTACAATTACAGCTATTTCCGGTCAGGCTAAGGGTTTCTCGATAAATGATGCATGGATACTTATAAAGAATGGAAAAAAGGGATTTATGGTGCTTGCCATGTTTTCCGTAATTTTTTATATTTATCTTGAAGGTGCAGCTATTAAGCATATATTAAAGCATGCTTCATTTAACATAAGTCACAGACAGGCATTTTTATATTCAGCAGCAGACATTTATTTTTCTGCGATTACACCTTCCGCGTCAGGTGGTCAGCCGGCAAGCTTTTATTTTATGAGAAAAGACGGAATTTCATTTTCAAAAGGCACAATGTGTCTTGTGTTAAATCTTTTAATGTATAGCTTTGCAATAGACTTTGTGGCAGTTCTAAGCTTTATAGTAAGACCTGATATTTTTATGTATTTTAACAGCTTTGGGAAAGTTTTAATTATCTTAGGCTTTATAATAATGAGCATCCTTACCCTTTTCTTTTTCATGTTGTTAAAGGAACCCAAATGGATGGAAAAGCTTGGAGATTGGACTATCAGTATTTTGGGGAAACTTCATATTATAAGAAAGCCTGAAAAGAAAAGAGAGAAATGGGAAGAAACTATTAAAAAATATAGTGCAATTTCAGATATAGCCTTAGGAAAGGGGAAAATGCTTGTTGTAGCATTTTTAATAAATCTTGCACAGCGTGTAACTCAAATATCAATAACCTTATTTGTGTATCTTGGACTTGGTGGAAAGTTTGAACATGCAGGAGATATTTGGTTTTCGCAGGCTTTTGCAGTAATAGGCTCCAACTGTGCCCCTATACCGGGAGCACAGGGAGTTGTTGACTATCTTATGATAGAAGGATTTTCACAGTTTATGCCGCGTGATGTGGCTGTTCATACCGAACTTTTAAGTAGAGGGATGAGCTTTTATATCTGTATTTTCATAAGCCTTGTAACAATAGCAATCGGTTATATAAGAAGAAGGAAGAAAGTTATAGCTTAATCTTCATCGTCAATAGGCTCTGAGGAAAACTCGATTATTTTACCTGTTTTAGCATTTATTTCGTAGTCATACTCAGTGTCTGCTGTACGGAATTCTACATCATAAACTCTGATACCGTCTTCAGTAGTAAGCTTAGCCTTGGTAAAGGTAACATTGTAGCTGCTTAATCCTGAGTGGTTAAGCGCGATTGACTTAGCAGAAGCTACACCGATATACTGGGAAGAATTTGTGATTTTGGTCTTAATTTTAAGCTTCTTTTTCTCAACCTTCAAAACAGTTCCGTCATTTGCGTCAATATCATAAGAGTATTTGAAGCCGTTTGCCTTGAACTCTATCTCGTAAACCTGACCGTAATCATCATTGGCATCATACTCAATTTCAATTTCAATTGCTGTTGCCTGATTCTTTGAAACTCCTGCCTTAGTAAAGGCTATGTTAGCTGCTGCTTCTCTGGATATAATGTTTCCTGCTGCAAATACGGAAGCTGTAGTACCGCTTGTAAGTACCAGTCCGAAAAGTGCAAGTGTTGCTAATAATTTCTTAGATTTGTTCATAATGTTCCTCCTTTGTGTTTGGGTTGTTTTGTTTTATCTCTGTTTCTAATTAGAATTATATAGGAGGAAGATTAAAATAAGATTAGAAAAACTAATAATTTTAAATTTTATTATTTTATTTTTTTAATCATCATCGTCTTTTTTTAGAACTGCTTTTCCGAATGTCACCATAGCAGGTGTAAGTCCGGCCTGTTTAAGGGCAATAGTTTTTGCCTTATCTACACTTATATAGCGCTTGGTATCAGACGAGGTATTGGTATTGGACTCTGTTTTATCCGGCTTTTTTGAAGGCGTGTTTTTTGTGGTATCATCTGTCTTTGTCGCTGAGGGTTTATCTGCGGCATCACCACCGGTATTACCTGTACCACCTGATTTATCATCGGTTTTTGGCTTATCATCAGTCTTGTCTTTATTCACATCCTTTTGACTGTTTTCGTCCGGTTTTTTCTCCGTATTTTCCGGTTTTTCTTCGTGAATGCTTAAAGATGGATTATTGTTGTTATCTGAATTATTATTTTGGGCTATATTCCCATTACCTGTATTTTCCTTAATACCGCTTATGATGTCTCCGTGGTTTGCATCTACTACATAAGAGTAAGTTGTATCCTTAGAGGAAAAGTTTATTCTGTATACATATTCGCCTAAGGCTTTATCACGCTTTGCAGTATAAGAAATCACATCATCAGAGGAAACTCCCGCATCCAGATAAGCAAAATTAATAGCCTCTTCCTCATTTAATATATCATTTAAGGCAACCCTGTCCTTTGCATATAGAATTCCAATGGCAATGGTAAGTCCAAAAACAAGTACCGCTCCGGCTGTAAGTAAATATTTGTTTTTTAGTAATTTAAGCATGTAAACCTCCGTTTCTCTGCGTTGTACACAGTATTTTTTATACAAGTGTCAAAAGTATAAAATTTTGTTGCAAGCTTACTTGCAAAAGAATGTATTATCTCTTGATACGCAAAAAATATGAGTAAGCAGTCACATCATCAGCGTATAATAGAATAAAAAGTTATGGTAAAAGTTGTACCAAGACCTTCTCTGCTGCTTACATCTATATTGCCACCATGCATATCCACTATCTTCTTAACTATAGAAAGTCCAAGTCCTGAGCCGGTTATACTGCTTTTATTGCTTACTCTGAAAAATCTGTCAAAGATTTGTTTAAGCTGGTCTTCGGCTATTCCTATTCCATCATCCTCAACCAGAAGTTTTATGTTATTCCCCTGTAAGGAAAGTGTAACCTTTGTGTTACCGCTTTGTCTGCCGTACTTATAAGCATTTTCAAGAAGATTCTGTAGCATACGTGCCAGAAGCTCTGCATTTCCGTTAATCATAATGCCCGGCTCCACGCTGTACTCAAGACTTATATCATTTATCCTGAGTGGCATCATATCACTGCATAAATCGCTTACAAGCACCGAAAAATCAAGCTTTTCAAAAGGATAATTATCTATCCTCTGTTCAAGTCGGGTGTAAGAGAGCATATTTCCAATCAGTTGATTCATCCGCTTTCCCTGTCTTTTTATTACCTCAAGGGAATCAATATATTCTTCCGGCTGCCTCTCTTTTTCCAGAGAGAATTCAGCCTGTGCAAGAATTACTGAAACAGGGGTACGAAGCTCATGGGATGCATTCGAAGCAAAGCGTTTTCCATTTCAAATGAAGTCTCTAGCCTATCTAACATCTTATTAAAGTTTCCTGAAAGGGCTGCAAGTTCATCACGCCCTCCTGTATCGGCTATCCTTAATGAAAGGTTATTACCATCGGTTATTGAAGTGGTTGTTTCCTCAATTTTCTTTATCGGGCGTATTATGCCCTTTGCTGCAAAATAACCGCAGAGCAGAATGATAATAATAAGAAATGGCAGGAAGGCTGCAAGGTAGACTGCAATGTCTATGAGCTGTGAGGTAGTCTCCTTAAGAGGGGCTATTCCACGTATCCAAAGCTCCGAAAAGTCTTTGCCGGAAAGCCTCCTGTCATATATCAGGTATCTTCCACTACGGGTATCAAGAGAAAATACATGTGAAGTGGAAAGCTTAACCTTATAGGTCTCCCTTATTATGGAATTTTTACCGTATAACAAACTTCCGTCAGCCGCATAAAACCCAAACTCCATATCATTAAGGCTCATAAGAAAGTCATCATCTATCTGAAGATAACCATCTTTATAGTGGATGAAAATATCATCCGTATCCATCAGTTTTGCTATATCTGCCTCAGTCGGACTTAGAAATTTCAGTTTGTCGGTATTTTCTTCCACCGCACTTATGAAATAGTTTCTTGTAGTCCTTCTCATCACACTGTCGCTTATGAAGAATACAAGGGTGGCAGTAAGAGAAAGTACCAAAAAGACAGATAATAGAAACCAGAGTATGATTCTAAGTCTTATTGAAAGTTTCAAGCCTTGTCCTCCCTGATAACATAGCCGGCACCGCGCACAGTATGTATGAGCTTTGTATTAAAACCGTCATCTATCTTCTTTCGCAGATATCTGATATATACGTCTATAACATTGGTTCATCCCTCATAATCATAGTTCCATATATGATTTTCTATCTTTTCGCGGTTTAATACCTTTTCCTTGTTGTACATAAGATATTCAAGAAGCTGATATTCTTTGCTTGTAAGGGATATCTCCTTTCCATCTCTTGTAACCGTATGAGATGACAGGTTAAGGCAAAGGTCTGCAATAGTCAGTATATTTTCAGATAGATTATGCTTTTCTCTTGTCATAACCCTTATCCTTGCAAGCAGTTCCTCAAAAGAAAACGGTTTAACCAGATAATCATTTGCACCGCTGTCAAGGCTTTTCACCCTGTCCTCTATGGAGTCCCTTGCTGTAAGGAAAAGCACAGGTGTATTCTTCTTAAGCTCTTTTAAAATGGCGAAGCCGTCTGCGTGTGGCAGCATTATGTCAAGGATGGCTACATCATAGTCTGTAAACTGTATATTATCAATGGCTTCTCTGCCATCAAAGCAGCTATCTACGCTGAATCCTTCCTCGGCAAGCTTCTTTGTAACTATTCTGTTAAGATCAGGCTCATCTTCTGCATAAAGTAAGCGCATACAACCTCCTCGTAAATAAATTAATTTTCTCCCTTCTATGATTATAATATATAAAGATTAAAATTACATTAGAGAAAAATTGTCATATAAAAATGCTAGAAAAGATAAGGGGAAATAGGTAAAAAACTAATAAAAATATATTTGTGGGGTGTTAAAAAGTGTGATATTATTATGGTTGGAATTGAGAAAATGTAGGGGAGTATGAATTAGAATTTGTGAATAATAGAGATTATTTATTTGCTCGGAGGTTATACAGTGGCTAAAATTAGGCTGAATGAAAAACAGAAAGAACTTGATACAGACCTTTGGATTATTATGATTGCTTCATTCGTAAGCTTAGGGATATTTATGGTATTTCAAAAAGAAGTATATGGAATTGTAAAAAACTATGAATTTCCTATTTTACTTCGTGTTTTGTTAGCTGCACTATTTCAGTATGGAGTTGCAGGACTTGGAATTACGATTGTTTTCATTTTTAGAAAAGAACATTTTCTGTCATATGGGTTAAAGCCTGAGGGAATGTTTTTGTCTATCTTGCTTTGTGTTCTGTGCTTTGTTCCAAATATAATGTTTTCTTATACTTTGGGGCAGAGTGACAGCTACTTGCCATTTCAGACTGTTTTGACAACAAAAGAAGTGCTTGCAAGTGGTTTCCCTATAAATATAATCGGTATGCTCGTTACAGCAACTGCTTGGGGGTTCTTTGAGGGCTTTAATTATGTGGTAATAAGTGAAAAGATAAACAGACGATATCCCACAAATTCTAAATGGCTCAATTGGGGGGCAATTTTTTGTGCCATTATGTGCATTTTAATTCATGGAGCCATCGGAGTGACGTTTGAAGGAATAATTGAAATGATTACCGTCTTTATTATTATCTATGGAATGCTTATGGTAAAAGAATTTACAGGTAATGCATGTGGGTGTGTATTTATTTTTGTATTTTTATGGAATGCTTTTTAGAAATTAATATCAACATCATATTTACAACTCTGGTTTGCCGGATGATAAATACATAGTTTTATACAAACTGTATGAGAAAGACTCTACCCAGTTTAAGAGCACAGTATTCGGCAGGTCAAGGGTACGGCTATTTACCAGTTCCGCATAATCCAAAACAATTAGCTTTATATAAAATTTACTAATTTGAGTGTAAAGGAATTGAGAAATCAGTTCCTTTTAATATTTTTCAAAATACTAAAAACACTTTACTGTTCTCAAACGTTATAAAAGTGAAAGCCAAAGGAAAGGAGGGTGCTATGATTGCTGAACTATATACTGTATATAGAACAGAACTTTTGAAATACTGCTGTATGATATGCGGAAATATAAGCGATGCCGAAAATCTGCTGCAGGAGACATTTATCAAGGCACTTTCCAATCTGAATCTTCTGGAGGAACTTGGTGAGAAAGAACGAAGAGCCTGGTTATATAAGGTGGCAAGAAATCTGTTCTATGATGCCTGTAGACGTCGAACACTGGAAAATAGATATCGGATATGGAGTGAGGAAGAAACTGATGGTGGATTTTCAGAAGTTGAAACTGCCATTATCCTTTCCTCTCTGCCGCCGGATCTGTCCGGACTATTTATCAAGCGATACTTTGAGGGTTACACATCAAATGAACTCGCAGAAGAATATGGGCTTTCACCATCAGGAGTACGGGCGGCATTAAGCCGTGCAAGAAAACTTCTGAGCAAAAAAATGAAAGAATAACGGAGGATAATGCCATGAAAAAAAACAAAGTAATCAATGTAGCAACCTGTGATGCAAGAGGAATAACAGAAGAAAGTCTTGCCGGATATGAAAATATTACCATCAATGCGGCAACTCTGATTATCGGTGAACGTTCAAAAGAATTGCTTAACAGATATCCGGTGACTATGAATGTATCAAATGTCCTGGAAATCCCGGACAATCAGGATGTTACAGTGAAAAGTATCAACGGTAAGGGTGAGATTGGTGCGGACGCTGATGGAACCGGCATCTTCCTTATGGTTAACGGAAAGTTAGTCATTACCGATGGCAGTAAAGAGGCGGTAAAAAGCTATTATCATATCATGGTAAACGGAAAAGCTCTGGTGCCTAAGAGCTATGAAGGCTGCTTCTCAAATATTCAGGTAAATGGTAAGACCGAGTGCTATCCGGATGGTGCAACCATCATAAAAGCTAATACAGAAATAGATGATTTGTTTATCGAAAGTGCAGCGAATTCCCTCTACTACTGCTCAGGAAATCTTTTCTTCCTTGATACCGGGATAGATACAGAAAAAATGATTGAGAAAAAACTAAAGTTTGCTGCTAAAAAAATCGTTATTGTCAAAAGTCTGGTAACTAAGCTGATATCTATGTTTGATGAAGAAACTGAGATTGTACAGGTTCCTGACGGTGCGAGATTAATCAATGATGATGTGGAGCTAAAAACAAAAACTATCAGGAAATACGGAACAAAGCTCTGTGTTTGCGGGGATGTTTCCATACAAGATGCAGAAGCACTTGCCTCTCTGGAATACCTGTTTGCAGATGGCACAGTCAGTGTTGATAAAGAGTTAAAAGATGCCTTTGACGAAATTGACAGTGTATATAACAGGCTGAAGGTAATTGATCCGGAGCTGGGTTATATTACAGATCGTCCAATGGTCAAAATTGGTACCGCGGTCTTAAAAAAGTATCCAAAAGGCGTACAGATCGAAGATTGTGCCACTGTAAGACTCTCAAAAGAACTAAGTGCTGAAGATATCATAG
>CAUTOC010000046.1:0-17220 GCA_963539695.1 uncultured Catonella sp.
GTGTTAGAATATACAAAATAGTATTCTACCATAAGTGGGACATTTTTATTTGTGGCATACTAGGACTTTATCATTTATGGCTTATATTTGTGAATTTGCCGATGACATGGGGTTGACAATAAGTCTGTTCTGTTATATTATATAAATGTATTTTTCAATGAGCGTACTTTTTATGCAAAATACTCAAAATAATGGGCGGAAAATATAAAATAAAGTAAGCTGCATTGGTGGAATATAATTTGTTAATTTTTTATCAAAAATGGAAAGGAAGAGTTATGAAAAAGTTTAAGTCTTTATGTGTTGCAATGGTTTTTTTTGTGGCATTAACAATGCTTGCACCTATAAGCATTTATGCAGCTAAGAGTGCAGGTACTATCAGAAACAATGTAAAAGTTGTAATGGAATATTCTGACAAAACCACAGTTCCTATACCTAATGCCAAGGTAGGAATAAAAGGTGGACTTTTGGGCACTAAATTCTTATTAGGTTCTGATTACCATGAATGTAATAATGAAGGAAAAGTAACTTTTAAGCAGACTTCAAGAATTACAGATATGTATTTTGCACTTCCTGATGCTTGGAAAGATAAGGTGGAGTCGGAAGGAATAAGAGCAAAGTATAATGCAAAGTTAATGGGTACTTTCAAATACTATGATTATAATGTATTTGTTAAAGAAAATAAATTCAGAGTGGGTATGCCTCTTGCATGGACAACTGTAGATACTACTATTTATCTGAAAGCCAAGAAATTTGAAGTAACCTTTATAGCAGATGAAGTAGAGCCTCGCACTGTTGAAGTGGAATACCTGAGAAAAGCAGAAAAACCTAATGCTCCTAAGAGGGAAGGCTATACTTTTGACGGCTGGTACTTTGGAAATGATAAATTTGATTTTGATAAGCAAATTACAGATAATATCACTCTTATAGGAAAATGGAAAGTTAAGAAACATAATGTAACTTTTAAGAATGGTAATGATGTAAAAACAGAAGTGGTAGAATACGGAAAGAAAGTTACTAAGCCAAGTGATCCTGAAAAAGAAGGTCATAAGTTTTTAGGTTGGTACAATAATGGAAAATTATTCGACTTTGATTCTGAAATTAAAAATGACATTACTTTGGAAGCAAAGTGGGAAATCAATGAGTACACTGTAACATTCCATACTGCTATAGACAAAATGATAGCCCCACAGAAAGTAAAACATGGTTTTACAGTAGCTAAACCTGCAGTAGAACTTAAAAAAGAAGGTTACACCTTTAAGGGTTGGTTAAATGATGGAAAAGAGTTTGATTTTAATACTCCAATTAAAGATAATATAACTTTGGAAGCAAAGTGGGAGATTAATAAATATAAATTGACTTTCAAAAATACTGATGGAACTGAGGATGTATTAACCGGATTTGAGCATGGCAAAAAATTTCAAGAAAATCCAAACTTCCTATTTGCATTTAAAACACAGCTTAAAGAAGGATTTATTTTTAAGGGTTGGGCAGATGAGAATGATATGCAGTTTACAGGAGATACTGTAATTACAAGAGATATGGTTCTTCATCCAACTTGGAAACTGGATACTAAAATTGATTCTTCATCAGTGAAGTTCTACATATACAATGCAGGCTGGAAAGGCGGAATGTCTTGGAATGATAAGTATTTTATAGCTGTTGATGAAAAATGGGGATATGTTTCAAATGTTTCAAAATTAAACTGGAGTGAATCAGGAGTTTTGTTATTAAAGAAATATTATGTAGAAGCAAAAGACATTAAAGATTCAAAGCTGTATGACCCTGAAGGAGAAGAACTTGATGTTAAGAAGTTGGTTGATGAAACCTGGATTAATGCTAAGATGAATGATAAGTATAAAAACGGTAATTATGAACTTAGACTATATAGATTGACTAAAGTTAGAGACGGTTCAATTCATGTGGATTTAGCATTTTATAATGTAGAAAAAGATAACTGGGTACATGAATTGGATTAAGAGTTTTTATGAAGTAAATTGTTATATAGAATAAAATAAATACCCTCCTTAGCCGCTTTACGGTGAAGGAGGGTATTTATCGGATAAATTTAATGTTTTGAAAGGAAAGAGTTGATGAGAAAGAAAATTTTAAGTTTACTGCTTGTCATTTTTATGCTTTTTACAGGAACTTTGCAAGTGTTTACAAGTGATCCTGTATGGGCAGCATCGCTGGAGTCGGAAACGATGGTAGAAGATTCACAGGCCGGGAAAGGGCTGGAATTGGAAACTGATGAGCCTAAACAGGTGGGAACCAATGATCTTACAGTAAGTGTAGATAAGAAATCTTATAAAGGTTCTTTTGAAATTTATGCAATTAATGAAGTAACAGGCAAAGAATATAAGTTGTCAAGACCTTGGTATAGCTTTAGTAATGAATATTCCGAAAAGGTTCCATACGGTACTTATCAATTTGAAATGAGAGGCTTGAACGGCTATCATGCTGAATTTAATCCGAATACGGTTGTTGTAGATGCGTCTTCTTCTACTAAAGTGAATGCTGTTTTGGTAGAAGGTGAACAAAAACCTGAATCAGGTACTTTAAACATAGAGTTTTTAGATCAGAATAATAAAAATGTAGCTGATGTTGATTATGAGATTAAAAATTCAGCAAATGAAGTGGTAACAAAGTTAAGCGGATTGGCATTTGGTCAGTATACGGTAGAAATTAAAAACTATAATAAAGAAAAATACGAGATTGCAGAAACTGACAGAAAACAGACAGTAGTTTTGAGTGAAAGTAATCCAAAAGTAAAAATAAAATTTATCTTTACAAAGCAAATTGTATTTGACGGTACAGCTAAGGTTCAGGTAAACTTTTGGAGACTAATTCCTAATAAAAATGATATTAGAGGGTTTATTTTTGGCAAAAGATACAGTGTTTATGCAGTTCATCCTGTAAGCGGGAAAAAGATTTATGGCTCATATAAGGCATCAACAGATTTACCTATTCCGGATTTTCTGTTAGGAAAATATAAAACTTTAGTCAAAACACTGGGAATAAAAATATCCTTAAATGATATATATGAGCTTGAACTTCCAACTACGGAAGATGGAACTGCTTATAGGATTCAGGCAAGTTGCAACAATAGAGGACTTGCAACAGCAGATTCTTACTGTGATATTGTGTTAAAATCAGGTACTGAGCCTAAAATCGGATTTCAGGTAGCGGACAATGCTGAACCGATAAAGATTATCTCATCTTTTTCAGACGGGAAAAATAGGAATATTGAGTATGTGGCAATAAAGAAGAGCGATCCGATTTTTTCAACGGCTATAAACTTTTTTCTCAGCAGTTTTGTATTCAGTGGAAAAAACGGTGCGGAAATCAGAAATATGTCAAAGCTTACGGACGGCGTAAGGTATAAAATAGTTCCTTCTTATATACCGGAGGGATTTGATGCCAATCCTACAGAACATACTGTGATAGGCAAAGAAAGAGGAAAGACTTTAGACCCTATTAAGTTTGAGTATACAAGAAACGCTAAGGCGGCACTTCATGTAAGATTTAAAACCGGTTTCTTCCGTAAGCCGCAAGGGGAAAATCCTTATGAAATTAGTATATTTGATGCTGATAACAACAAGTTGTCCATAGATTCACGAAAGATAGGTAAGAATACTTATGAGTTTGTTGTACCGGCTGATAAAGAGGCAAAAACCTATAAAATTGAAGCTTTATGTAAGGATACAAACTATATCTTAAAGCATACATATAAGAAAATTTCGGTTAAAGAAGATGAAACTAAAAAACTTGAGTTTGATGTACAAAAAGTGGAGCCTCTTTATATTGAGTCAGTTTTCTTAGGCGGAGAAGAAAGAGAAGTTAAATATATTGCAAGCTTTGGTGATGAGGAAACAGGTGCAAGCTTTGAAGGAGTTTCTCCTCTTAAACTTTATCCGGGACAAACATATACTATAAGACCGGTAAATGTACCTGAAGGATTTGCACCGAACTTACCGGAGCAAAAAACTGTTACTAATTTCTTAGGTACTGCATTTAAGGCAATGCGTTTTGAGTATACACAGCAGGATTCAACCAAAATTTTGACAGAAGTCAAGGGACTTACAAAGTATAAGGCGGACATAGAGATATTTGCAGTCGGAGAAGATGAGAAAAAATATAAGGGTGTTCGTAATGTAGACGGAAATTATGAAATTTATATAAAGGCAGCTCCTTCCGGAACAAAATTTAAAGTGGAAGTTCAGTCTTTAGAAAAGAAATTTACATTAAAAGACACATATCAGACTGTTGTAGTAAAAGACAAAGAAGAAACAAAGCTTGTATTTGAACTTGTGCCTTCAAATACATTGGAAGTTGAATCCGTATTCCCTGAAGGAACAAATCCTAAGCCGGAAGTAAGCTATATCGCAGAAAGAATAGATAATACAAAAGAGCGTGGAGCAATCTATTCAGATATGACAAAGCTTTATAAAGAAGGCACATACAGAGTTTATCCTGTTTCTGTGCCAAAGGGATATTCGGTAAAACAGGCGGAACAAACAACAGAAAATATCAAAAAGGGCTGGTGGATTTTCAAAAAAGATGTATTTAAGCCTATGTCATTTACCTTTGAAAAGAAGGCTGCGGCAAAGCTTACTTTAGAAGCAAAGCTTAAAGACAGCGAAGAAACTTTAGAGGGTATCAGTTTTAAGGTAACGGATGAACAGGGTAAAGAGTTAAATGAAGCAGACCTAAAAGAAGGAGTTGAATTAGGTAAGTATAGCATAACAGTTGTTTTTGATGAAACTAAGTACAAATTGGCGGAGGACAAACAGGATAGAGAAGTAGTATTTAAGAATGAAGGAGATGAAAAGACTGTAAGTTTCCTCTTTGAAAAGGCAGTTAAAGGTTCTTTGAATATTAAGGCCGTGGATGAGAACGGAAATGATATTACTGAAAATATTACCTTCACTGTTAAGCAGGGAGAAGAAGTTATCAATCAGTTTAGAGAAATAAAGCTTGGAGAATATACAAGTAAAGTAAACTATAATGAAGAAAGCTATAAATTACAGGAAGGACAGGAAAATTCTGTGACTGTAAGTCTGAACAAGGATAACAAAGATGTGGAATACACCTTCAAATTTAATAAGGTTAAATAAAAGAGGTGAATAAAAACGGGGAAGTCAGATTTTATAAGCTGACTTCCCTGTTTTTATATGATATAATATGAGTTCGGTAAATGTAAGAAACCTGCGAAAATTTTGTAAACATCTTGACTTTTTTTTGCCACCTTTGTAGAGTAGTGTGTATAAAGAATGATGTTATAAAATTATCTATAGATTTGGAGAGATTATGTTTAAAAAAAATTTAATTAAAGGTATATTATCAGCATTTGTAATAGGTGCTTTTTGCAGTAGTGCGTCATACATCACTACAAATTTAAATAACACGGTAACAGTATATGCGGCGACAAAGAAGATAGCAGTTTGTACTGTGGAAAAGCTTAAAGTAAGAACTGATGCCGGGACTGAGTTTGCACAGCTTACTTCTGAAGGAGTAAATGTTTATTTACTTTTAGACAAAAAAGCGGAAGTTAAAGGTGAGAAAAAAGATAAAGACGGTGTAAAATGGTATAAAGTGAGTTTTAAATTCAATGAAAAAAAAGTGGCAGGTTTTGTACGAAGTGATTTTGTAAAGATTGAAAACAAAAACGGAAATGATACGGATGCCGATGATACGGGAAATACAGTTAACAATGTGGCTAATATTAAAGAAGGCTCAAAATATACTTATAAGGCTGAGGTAAAGACTAAGGGACTAAGGTTAAGAACAGGTGCAGGTACGGATAAAGAACAATATAAGCTTGATAATGCAGGTGTTGTACTGCCGAACGGGCAGGTTTTGAATATAATAGGTGAAAAGAACGACAGCAAGAAAGTTAGATGGTATAAGATAAAATCAAAAGTAAATAAAAAAACGGTTAAGGGTTATGTATTAAGTGAATTTGTAAAGCTTTCCGTAAATAAGAAAACACCTGCTTATGCAAAGGTTACAGCTAAAAAAGGTGTTGTAATAAAGACAAAGGCAACAGCGAAAGGAAATGAATTAAAGGATAGTAAAGGCAAAAATATTGTGCTTAAAAAGTCCTCTCTTGTAAGCGTTTTCCATGAGATTACTTTAGGAAATATAAAGTATTTTAAAGTGAGTTTTAACTTAAACGGTAAAACTTTAACAGGTTATCTTATGGCAAATCAGGTAAAACTTATAGGTATTATTAAAGAGGAAGAGCCTGACGACAATACAAATATCGAAGATAATAACGATAATACGGATAATGACTCGGATACAAATACCGATGAAACGGAAGATGAAAATACCGGAAATAATACCGGAGTGATTAATAATGGCAGTCAGTTTGCGGCGCAAAGAGCTTACATAACTTCTGATAAGGTTGAACTTTACAATGAGGCTGATTATAAAGCTGATATTCTTAAAGAAAGCGAAACCGGAATTTCTTATAAGTTAAATATGAACCAAGAAGTAATAGCTAGAAAGCAGTACATGGTTAATAATGAAAAATGGTATCTGATAACCTATATAGTGAATGACAGTAGCGGAAAACAAGTAATTGGAGCCGGATTTATACCGGAAAAATTTATTAAATTAAGTGGAGAGCCTGTAGATGATTCTACAGGCTCTAGTAATAAGAAGAAAATTAGTAATAAAAAGTTCGAGGCTGAGTTAGCAAATCAAGGTTTTCCGGAAGATTATAAACCTTTTTTGAGAGAACTGCATAAGGCTCATCCGTACTGGCATTTTGAAGCAAGACATCTAGGCTTGGATTGGGAATATGCGGTAGAAAGAGAAAGTGTAGTGGGGCTTAATCTTTTACAAAATTCAAGTAACTATGCATGGAAGTCTATGGAAGAGAAAGCTTATGACTGGGCAAATGATGCCTTTATCGCCTATGACGGAAGCACTTGGGTAACAGCTTCCAATAAGGCGGTAAGGTACTATATGGATCCGAGAAATTTTTTAAATGAGGACTATATATATCAATTTGAACTGCTTTCTTTTAAGCCGGAGCATCAGACTGAAAAAGGGATTTCAGCTATTTTATCAGGTCCTCCGATGAAAGATGTAACTTTTGATTACCCGTCTTTAGACGGAACAAATCAAACTTTAAGTTATGCTGAAACTTTTTTGCTCGCAGGGATATATTCAGGTGTCAGTCCTTATCATCTTGCAAGCAGGGTGAAGCAGGAGGTGGCAGGCGGAGGAAGATTCTCTGCAAGCGTAACAGGAATGGTAGAAGGATATGAAGGCTATTATAATTTTTATAATATTGGAGCTTACAACAATACGGCACCGGGAGGTGCCGTTGCAAGCGGATTAAAGTTTGCAGAGAAAGGAAGTTCGTCAAAGGCTGTAATAGGTAATAAGAGTTTTAACGAGTTGATTAAAATACCTTGGAATAACAGGTATAATGCAATACTTGGCGGTGCGGCTTATATAGGTTATAATTATATATTAAGAGGGCAGAACACACCTTATCTTGAAAAATTTAACTTTACGGATAAAAATACATTTTCTCATCAATATATGTCGGCTATATTTTCTCCGAGTTCTGAATCTTTGCTTACCAAAAAAGCTTATGCGGAGTTAAAAGATGAACCTTTGGTATTTTCCATACCGGTATTTCAGAACATGCCGGAAGAAATAAGTGAGCGTCCTGTGGATGTGCCAAGTCCAAATAACTGGCTTAACACTCTTAAAGCTACAGGCTATTCTATGATTCCAAGTTTTAATCCCGGTATGACTGAAGGATATAGTATAGTGGTTGGAAAAGATGTGGATGTTATAGAATTTACCGGGAAGGCTGCAAATAAAAATGCAATAGTAAAGGGGCTTGGGCAGATTAGCCTTATGCCGAATGTGCTTAATGAAGTACAGATAGAGGTAACGGCAGAAGACGGCAGTATAAGGGTGTATAAAATAAATGTAGCAAAGGAAGGATGAGAATATGAGAAAAAATATATTGTGGATATTGGTTTTTATATTTGTATTTTTCTCGGTAAGAGAAGATGTTTTTGCATCAAGTGCGAGTGTGGAACTTAAAAGTGACGGGGTAGCGGTAGTAGGAGATAAATTTGACATTACAATGGAAATAGACTCGGAAGAAAGTCTTAGCGGTATAGAAACTTATATTTCTTATGATAAAGATATAGCTGAATTTCTTTCAGCAGATGACGGTATAGCAGGAGGTAAAGGAGTATTAAGAGTAAATATAAGAGACTTTGAAGATTTGGAAGGAAAACTTAAATATAAAATGAAATTTTTGGCACGGAAAGTAGGAAACTTTACAATGAGTTTTTCAGATGAAGTACATTTGTATGCCGCAGATACAGATGATGAAATATCTGTAGCAGCAGGTGATTTGGAAATGCGCATAAAAAGTAAGAGAGATGCTTCATCAGACAGTTCGCTTGCAAATATCAAAATAGCAGGAGGAAAGCTTGTTCCGTCATTTTCAAAAAGTATACTCGATTATACAGTCAATGTAGGTTCTGATGTAGAAAATATTACCATAGGAATAGAAACATCTGATGGGAATTCGAGCTATAGTTATCGCTCAAGTGATGGAGATAAGCTACATGAGGGAGAAAATAAAAGAAGTATTATAGTTACAGCAGAGGATGGAAGTACAACAACTTATACAATAACAATTATTAAAGCAGCAATGTCAGAAGTAGAGAATAATGAAGTAACAGGAGCAAGTGTGAAAGAAGGAGGTGAGGTTTCATCTAAAATAGCCAGTGAATCTGCTATATCGGAGACACCGGAGTATGTACCTGATCCTCCGGAGGAAGCTGTCAAACCGGAAACTAATATAAAGGATAGCAAACAGACGGTTATATATGTTATAATAGGCGCTGTGATTGTTTTAGGTATTATGCTTGTTTTAGGAGCGGTACTTTATATAAAAAATAAAGATAATGATATAACTGAAGAATAAAGCTTTACGGAGGCAATATGGAAAATAGATTAACGGATAGTGCAATTAAGGCTATGTCTGCGGCAGAAGCCGCTGCGATATCTATGTCGCAAGGGTATGTCGGTTCGGAGCATATTATGATAGGGCTGCTGTCAGCTGAAGGAGTAGCTAAGAGAGTGTTGGAGGAAAACGGTGTCTTTTATGACAGATTTTTAGAACTTGTAAATAAACTTCTTATGCCGGGGAATGTAGCTGTTACATCAGTAGGAAATCTGACACCCAGAGCAGGGAAGATTATAGCTTTAGCGGCTAAGGAGGCTAACAGATTAAACTCTGACAAAATAGGTACTGAACATATTCTTATGTCACTCCTTAAAGAAGGAGAAAGTGTGGCGGTAAGAATATTAAATACTATAGGAGTGAATTTACAAAAAATTTATATAGATATCCTTACTGCACTGGGACTTGATTTGTCACAGGCAAGGAATGATTATGCAGGTTTTAAAAATTCCGCAAACAACAATAAATCTCATACACAGACCTTAGACCAGTATTCAAGGGATTTGACGGAATATGCCGGTGAGGGAAAGCTTGACCCTGTTATAGGAAGGGAAACCGAAGTACAGAGAGTGATTCAGATTCTAAGCAGGCGTACTAAAAATAATCCTTGTATAATAGGCGAACCGGGAGTTGGAAAAACAGCTATAGCAGAAGGGCTTGCACAGAGAATAGCAGAGGGAAGTGTTCCCGATACTATTAGGGGAAAGCGTGTAGTAACGCTTGATATGTCAGGCATGGTGGCAGGCTCTAAATATAGGGGAGAATTTGAAGAAAGAATTAAAAGAGTTGTGGATGAAGTCATAAAGAGTAGAAATGTTCTGCTTTTCATAGATGAAATACATACTATAATAGGAGCGGGAGGAGCAGAAGGCTCTTTAGATGCCTCAAATATACTTAAACCTTCTTTAGCAAGAGGAGAGCTTCAAGTTATAGGTGCCACAACCAGAGAAGAGTATAGAAAGCGTATAGAAAAAGATGCCGCTCTTGAGCGTAGGTTTCAGCCTGTAGTAATAGAAGAGCCTTCAGAAGAAGAAACGGTATTTATCTTAAAAGGACTCCGTGAGAGATATGAAGATCATCATAAGGTAAGAATTACAGATGAGGCTTTAGAGGCGGCAGTTAAGCTTTCAGCAAGATATATAAATGACAGATATCTTCCGGATAAGGCTGTTGATCTTATGGATGAAGCGGCATCTAAGGCGAGGTTGTCGGTTTTTAACGCTAAACCGGAAAGTTTTGAACTTGAAAAGAAAATAGCTGAACTTGAGTTGGAAAAAGAAGAAGCTATAAAAAATGAGATATATGAGGCGGCAAGTTCATTAAAACAAAAACAGTCTAAATTAAAGCTGAAGTTAAGTGAATTAAGACTGGTAGAAGAACAGAAAAATCAGCAGAAGAAGATTGTAGTAGGCTCTGATGAAATAGCACAAGTAGTTGCAGATTGGACAAAAATTCCTGTAAATAAACTTAAACAGGCAGAAAGTGAAAGGCTTATCAAGCTTGAAAATGTGCTGCATGAAAGAGTGATAGGACAGGATGAAGCAGTAACGGCAATCTCAAAGGCAATAAGAAGAGGCAGAGTAGGCTTTAATGTGGCAGATAGGCCTATAGGTTCTTTTCTATTCCTTGGTCCTACAGGAGTGGGAAAGACTGAACTTAGTAAGGCTCTTGCAGAGGCTATGTTTGGAAGTGAAGACTCTATGATAAGAGTAGATATGTCAGAATACATGGAGAAACATAGTATATCAAAGATGATAGGTTCACCTCCGGGTTATGTAGGACATGAAGAAGGCGGGCAGCTTTCTGAAAAAGTACGAAGAAATCCTTATTCGGTTATACTGTTTGATGAAGTGGAAAAGGCACATCCGGATGTATTCAATATACTTTTACAGGTGCTTGACGATGGAAGGATAACGGATTCACAAGGCAGAGTTGTAAGTTTTAAGAATACCGTTATAATTATGACCTCAAATGCCGGAGCCGGTCGTATAGTTTCACCTAAAAAACTTGGATTTAAGACTGAAGAGAGTGCAGAAACTGATCACAACCTCATGAAAGCGGGAGTAATGGAAGAGGTTAAAAGGATATTTAAGCCCGAGTTTTTAAACAGAATAGATGAAACTATAGTATTCCATACTCTTTCAGAGAATGAACTTAAAAAAATAGTTAAAATTATGCTTAAAGGACTTGCAAACAGGGCAAAGGAGCAGATGAAACTTAAACTCAAATTTAGCGAAACTGCCGTTAAACATCTTGCAAAAATAGATAAAGAAATTGACTATGGAGCGAGACCGTTAGCAAGAAAAATAAAGACTGAAGTGGAGGATTTACTTGCAACAGAAGTACTTTTAGGGCATATTAAAGAAGGAAATGAAGTGAAAATCAGTTGTAAAGATAGGAAAATTGAGGTAAAATTATCTGATAAGAAATAATTTAATAATTAAAAGGAGACCAAAATGGCAATAGTAGAAGAATTAATCCGTAAATCAGAAGAAGGCATTGACTTTGGAAATTATAAGCTTGCTAGCAAGGCTAAACTTGAAGGTTTTTCATTTGAAGGAGATGTATATAAAATTAAAACCTTTAAGGAAATTACAAAGCTTGAAAGAAATGGGCTTTTTGCTTATGAATCAGTACCGGGAACTTCTGTCTTTAACTACAAGCGTAGTGAAAACGGAGTGAGCTTTAATGTAGAGGGAGAGGCAGATGCACAGATTACCCTTGAACTTGAAGAAGAAAAAGAATATGAAATAGAGCTTGACGGAGTAAGTGCAGGCAAGATGAAAACAAACCTTGGCGGAAAGCTTACTATAAGTGTAGAAACAAAAGGGGATTGTGCTACTCGTGTAGCAGTAAAAGAGGCATAATGGCAAAGAATAAGACAGCATTTTTCTGTGGAGAATGTGGCTATGAGTCGGTAAAATGGCTTGGACAATGTCCATCTTGTAAGGCTTGGAATGCTTTTTGTGAAGCTTTAGCAGTGAAGAAGGGAGGCAGCAGCCTGAGAGAAGGCGTGGCTGCCTCTTTGCCGATTAAGATAAAAGATGTATCACTTGAAACTGATGAGAGAGTAACCACCGGCATTTCAGAACTTGACAGGGTATTAGGCGGCGGAATTGTAAAAGGCTCTTTGGTTCTTGTAGGCGGTGATCCGGGTATAGGAAAATCTACCCTGCTTTTGCAGATGTGTGCAAAGCTGGCTGATAGAAATATTTCCGTACTCTATGTATCCGGTGAGGAATCTGAAAGGCAGATAGCTCTTAGAAGTGAACGACTTGGCGGTAAATTTTCGGATATGCTTCTTTTTTGTGAGACAGACATAGAAAAAATTGAAGCGGCTATAGAGTCAGAGAAACCTGAGGTAGTGATAATTGATTCCATACAGACTATGTATTCTTCCAGGGCTGATTCGGCAGCAGGAAGTATCTCACAGGTAAGAGAGGTAACTTCTACCCTGCTTCGTATATCCAAAGGATTTGGGGTATCTATTTTTATTGTAGGACATGTTACTAAAGAAGGAACTGTTGCAGGGCCAAGAACGCTTGAACACATGGTTGATACTGTACTTTATTTTGAAGGAGAGGATGTGGCTTCCTATAGGATACTTCGTGCAGTAAAGAATCGTTTCGGCTCTACCAATGAAGTCGGTGTCTTTGACATGGGACAGACCGGACTTAGAGAGGTTGCCAATCCTTCTGAATATATGCTTAAAGGTATGCCTGAGAATGCACCCGGATCAGTAGTTGCCTGTACTATGGAGGGTAGCAGACCTATATTGGTTGAAGTTCAGGCATTGGTATGTCAGACAAATTTCAACTTTCCAAAGCGTACTACAGCCGGAGCTGATTATAACAGGGTAAATATTTTAATAGCGGTTCTTGAAAAAAGACTTGGATTAAATCTTGGTAACTGTGATGCTTATGTAAATGTAGCCGGCGGGCTTAAAATAAATGAGCCTGCTCTTGACCTTGCTATAGTTTCTGCCCTTATATCAAGTTACAGAAACAGGGAGAGTAAAGGGAAAATTATAGCCTTTGGTGAAGTGGGACTTACAGGTGAGGTAAGAGGAGTAAATCTTGCAAGACTGAGGCTTGAAGAAATAGCTAAATTTGGTGAAAATCTTGTAATTATACCAAAGGTAAATTATACAAAGGATTTACCTTTTAAGGTGTTGCCGGTAAGCAATGTAAGGGAGTTAATGGATATAATATAATGGGAAAAACACTGATTATAACTGAGAAACCCTCAGTAGCAGGAGAATATGCGAACATACTTGGAGTGCCGAAACGAGGTCAAGGCTTTTACAATAACAATGAGTACATAATTACATGGTGTGTGGGACATCTGATAGAAATGTGCTATCCGGGTGTTTATGATGAGAAATATAATAAATGGAGAATGGAAGATTTACCTTTTCTTCCTGAAACTTATAAATATGCCGTTATTCCGAATGTAAAAAAGCAGTATGACATAGTGCATAGTCTTATGAACTCTGCTGAGATTGATGCCATCCTCTATGCAGGCGACAGCGGACGGGAAGGAGAGGTTATAATAAGGCTTATCAGAAATTTTGGAGGAGTAAGAGCGGGACTGGAAGAACGAAGGATTTGGATTGACTCTTTTACTGAAGATGAGATAAAGCGGGGCATTCGTGAAGCTAAGCCTATTTCAGCTTATGATAATTTGGCAGCTGCCGGGATAATGCGTGGAATAGAGGACTATGCTATGGGAATTAATTTTTCCAGAGCATTGTCTGTTAAGTATGGTTGGTTGTTAAACAATAAAGCGGGCACTAAAAAATACTCCGCTATAGCTATAGGCAGGGTTATGACCTGTGTACTTGGAATGGTAGTAAGAAGAGAGAGGGAGATAAGAAACTTCGTTCAGACAAATTTTTACAAAATATCAGGAAATTTTGGAACAGAAGGGGCAAGCTTTTTAGGAGAGTGGAAATCAGGAAAGACAAGTAAATATTTTGAAAGTCTACTGCTATACAATGAAAAAGGCTTTAAGAAAAAAGAAGATGCTGAGAAATTAATTAGTGAGTTAGATGTTTCTACAGCAGTAGTTATTAAAAAAGATAAAACCGGTGAAAAGAAAAAAGCACCTCTTTTATTTAATCTGGCTGAGCTACAGGCAGAATGTACCAAGCGTTTTCATATAAGCCCTGAAGATACACTTAAAGCAGTTCAGGGACTTTATGAAAGTAAGCTTACCACTTATCCAAGAACTGATGCCAGAGTCATAACAAAGGCTGTGGCAGGGGAGATAACTAAGAATTTAAGCGGTCTTTATGCTTATAAACCTGTAAGTGAATTTGTGCTTAAAATCAGGGATGAAGGACTTTATAAAGGTCTTGAAAAAACACAGTATGTGGATGATAAGAAGGTAACCGACCATTATGCAATTATTCCGACAGGAAATGTGAATGAACTTGCGAGGCAAAATGATTTGAATAAAAAAATCTATGATGTAATAGTCAGAAGATTTTTAGCTATTTTCTATCCTCCCGCCATTTATGATAAGGTCAGTCTTGTGACGGGAATTAAGCATAAGGAAGGCGATTTTACAGAGGAATTTTATTCTTATGTAAAGGTACTGAAAGAAAAAGGTTACTTGGAGGTATCGGGATTACCTTCTAAAGAAAAAGAAAAGAAGGAAGAGGCTTCGGAGAGGGGAGATACTACAGATGAAGTTTCCGACAATGAGACTTTGTTGAACCTTCTTTTATCACTTAGAAAGGGTAGTTTTCTTTTGGTTAATAAACTTGAAACCAAAGAAGGTAAGACTACGCCGCCTAAGCGTTATACATCAGGTTCTATGATTTTAGCTATGGAAAATGCAGGTCAGTTAATAGAAGATGAAGAGCTTAGGGCGACCATAAAAGGAGCCGGTATAGGTACATCTGCTACAAGAGCCGGTATTATAGATAAGTTGGTAAAAATAGGCTATCTTGCTCTAAATAAGAAAACACAGATACTTACACCTATGCTCTTTGGAGAAATGGTATATGAGGTAGCGGATATGGCTATTCCCGCCATGCTTAACCCGGAAATGACAGCAAGCTGGGAAAAAGGGCTTTCAGGAGTTGAAGCAGGAGAGATAACTACCGCTAAATATGAGGAAACACTTAATACATACATAAGGAAGTATATAGAAAATATCAGGTTTAATAACCTTGAAAAAGAACTTGGAAACAGATTGGAAAATGTTAAGAAATATAATAAATAAGTGGAAATATACTATCGATATAGTATAAATTGTATAGATAAAAGTGAATGAAGATTTGCCTATATAAAGGAGTAACGATGGAAAGTATTGAGATTACAGAGCTTTATGACCTTACCAAAACTATTGCAGCTGATTATTTAAGTAAATTTACTTATCCTTTTGAAGCACTTAGAGGAATAAGTAAGTTAATAATCAGTTTGGGTGAAAGTCTTGACAGCTCGGTCTATGAAAAACGAGGTGAAAATATTTGGGTAGCAAAGTCTGCAAAGGTGGCTTCTACTGCATTTTTGGGAACACCCTGCATAATAGGTGAAAATACAGAGGTAAGGCATTGTGCATTTATAAGAGGAAGTGCTTTAGTTGGAAATAATTGTGTAATAGGAAACTCTGTTGAACTTAAAAATGTAATTATATTTGACAGCGTACAGGTTCCTCATTATAACTATGTGGGTGACTCTATTTTAGGCTATCATTCTCACATGGGAGCAGGTTCCATTACAAGCAATGTGAAGGCGGATAAGAGTGAAGTAGTGATTAAGTATGAAAACCTAAGCCTTGAAACAGGGCGAAAAAAAGTAGGCGCTTTTCTTGGCGATTATGCAGAAATAGGTTGTAACAGTGTACTTAATCCGGGTAGTGTAGTTGGAAAAAATTCAAATGTATATCCGCTTTCTATGGTAAGGGGGGTAGTTAAGGCTAATAGTATATATAAGAAAAAAGGAGAAGTTACAGAAAAAAATGCGTGATTTAAGCTTAAATGAATTTTCAGAAAAACTTTTTAGTAAGGAAGCAGTACCGGGTGGCGGAGGTGCTTCAGCTTTGGTCGGTGCACTTGCAATATCGCTTGGAGCGATGGCGGCTAATCTTACATTAGGTAAGAAGAAATATGAAGAATACAGTTCTGACCTTGAGAGAATTATTAAAAAAGCGGATAAATTGAGGATTCATCTGCTAAAGCTTATAGAGGAAGACGGAGAGGCTTATAATGAGGTAAGTAAGGCTTATAAAATTAAACCGAGAGATAAAGAAGTGCTTGAAAAGGCTTTGGTAATAGCTGCAACTCCTCCTCTAAATATGATGAAAGCCATAAAAGAAGTAATAGAGTTACTTGATGAACTTTCAGATAAAACAAGTGTGTTGGTGGTAAGCGATGTAGGTACGGGTGCTAAACTTGCAGGTGCGGCTCTTGGTTCGGCTTATTTAAATGTAGTGGTAAATACGGGACTTATGAAAGATACAGTACAGGCGAAAGAACTGGATGGGAGAGCTTTGAATTTAAGTTATTATCAAAAAAAGTCAGAAGAAATATATAAAAAGGTTTTAGAAAAATTAACAGATAAAAAATAGAGATTGAAAAAATTACCAATAAAAAACAGTTATTTAGTTAAAATTTTGTCAAAATAATAATTAAATACTCTGATGATTTTTTGGTATTGTTGGTGTATAATCAAACTAGGGAAGATTTTAATAATTTTCTCGGTTAATTTTCATTACAATATATAAAGAAAGAAAGAGGTACAACAGAATGGCAAACATTGATTTAACACAGTATGGCATTACAGGTACAACAGAAATCGTTCATAATCCTTCTTATGATGAGCTTTTCAAAGAAGAGACAAAAGAAAGCCTTGTAGGCTTTGAAAAAGGACAGGTTACAGAGCTTGGAGCTGTTAACGTAATGACAGGTATTTATACAGGTCGTTCACCTCAGGATAAATTCATTGTTATGGATGAAAATTCTAAGGATACAGTCTGGTGGACAACACCTGAGTACAAGAATGACAACCACCCGGCTACAAAAGAAGCTTGGGATGTAGTTAAAAAGCTTGCACAAGAAGAGCTTTCGGGTAAGAGGCTTTTTGTAGTTGACGCATTCTGTGGTGCTAATAAAGATACAAGAATGGCAGTTCGTTTCATTGTTGAGGTTGCTTGGCAGGCTCATTTTGTAACAAATATGTTCATTCAGCCGACAGCAGAAG
>CAUTOC010000047.1:0-16944 GCA_963539695.1 uncultured Catonella sp.
TGAAACCCTGATTATAAAAGGGTTTAGAGCCTTTTTGATTGTTGTAAGTGTCAAAGATGGGATTAAATCATATAACAAGCAAAAAGTCAATAGTGGAGGATTGGAAAATGGTTCAGAATAAAAAATAATTTATCTATTGACATATACGAGCGAATATATTATAATGATGCTTGGAAGGAGGTTGAGACATTGAAGAAAAAAGGCAAAAAGAAAAGCAGTAACAGAGTTGAAACTACTGAAAAAATTATCACTCTAATTACTGCTATAGTTAGCCTTGTTACTGCTATACTCACATTAGTTGAGTTGTTAGCAAGATAAGGTTGACAATGGGCGGTGAAATATCCGCCCTGCCTTTTATAAATATAACATAAACACTGTTCAATGTCAAAAATACTATGTTAAATACTATTAAAATTATTCTGCTCTGTACAAGTGTTGTAATGTCAATAGTTTCTATTATTCTATCAATTAAAGGAATAATAAGAAACAATAAGAACAATGAGGAGGATATATAAATGGAAAATAAAAAAGATTATTCTGCTCAAATTAGGCACTTACGTGCTAAATATGTGCGTTTTCCTCTTGATTTTAAGCCTGATGAGTTGGAGAATTTTAAGCGTATATGTAAAGCCAACGGGACAACCCCTACAACAGAGATAAAAAAATTTGTCCGGGCATATTGTGAGGAACATAATAGTAGAGGATAAGAACAATCCCCCAACATTATAGTGGGGGATTGTTTTAGTCTATTACATGGTAAATAGATCCGAATGCGTTCCAGTCCTCACAAGATATTATTCTCCTAACATATTAGCGAAAAAATCAGATGTTGAGCCACAACAATGTTCACCTGTTCCATTTTTTACCATTTGATCAACTTCCTCAACTGCAACAGTCGTTTCTTTGTTTGGACTATATTCAGTCCGTACATTTCCCCTATATTTTTAAGAATGTTTATTATATATATGATTTTATCATCGGGCAACTTGTCAATCATGCTTTTAGCTATTTCTTGATTGCTCATTGTTATACTTCTCTTTCTATTCTTTCTATTTTTTCATCTATAGCGGATAGTACAAAAGCGTTCAGGCTTTGCCCCTGCTGCCCCGCTATGGTTTTTAGTTCGTCTTTTCTACCTTTTTTAACCCTTATCTTTATATCATCTAAGTTATTTTTCAACATTATAGCACATATCAATCCCTCCAAACCTCATCGTCTGAATATGTAACGGGATTTTTCAAAAACTCATTGTATGCGTCCTCTGCAATGATTGTGTCGTATTCATCTTCTATAGCTTCAAGCGTTGATGATTTTAGTGCCTGCTCTATGGTGATACCGTGAATTTTTGCGTAGCTTTCTATTAGTCTTAGTTCGTCATCTGTTAAGTTAATGGTAATACTCATATTGTACCTCTCTTTCTATTCTTTCCTCTATAGCCTTGTTAATAAAAGCGTTTAAACTTTCGCCTAGGCTTTCGGCTATTGCTTTTAGTTCTTCTTTTCTGCCTTTTTTAACCATCAACGCCACTCTATCTACAACTCATTCAATTACTCAATTATTATATAGTTCATGCGGTGCTATATCCTTCCCACTATTCCATTCTACGGAGTTGTTGGCAAGCCTTACAGAATCAAAGTTTGTTTTGTTTTTTAGTTCACAGATTATGCCTATAGAGATATTATAACTCATAATAATAGTTTTATTTTACCTATTTACATATTACGCAATATGTGTTATTCTATACTTGTAAGCATATAGAGGGTGACTACAAAGAAAGGAAATAAAACCCTATGATACTTGTTATTATTGAATTAGCAATAGTGATAACAATAGTCTATGATATAATTAAAGACATAAAAAAAAGGGTTGACAGCGACCAAACCGACAACCCTGATGACAAAGAACTAAAGTAACTCATTAACTAAAACCCTCTATCTGCTTATATTATATCATAGAACAAGCAAAAATCAATAGTGAAGGATTGGAAAATGGCTCAGAATAAAAAAGAATTTAATCAGATTGAATATCAAAATAAATACATTAAAGAAAAATACGATAGGGTGGGACTGACTATGCCCAAAGGAAAGAAAGAAATAATAAAAGCAAGAGCCCTTGAGGAAGGCATGAGCATAAATGAGTATATAAATGCTCTTATTGATAAAGATATACAAGCAAATAATAAGAACAATACTCCAATTAATAACCTCTCTTTCTAATTTTAATAACTCAAAAGTACTTGACATTATAATAACTTTAAAGTATATTGATGAAGGAATGGGATAAACAATTGTACAAGATACATTTTTATAAGGATAAAAAAGGAAAAGAACCAGTATTAGACTACTTGCAAAAGCTAATTAAGAAAAAGGACAAAGAAAGCCGTATAAAAGCTAATAAAATCCAAGATTATATTGAGATTTTAAGCCAATACGGAACGCAAGCCGGGGAGTCTTATGTTAAGCACTTGACCGGCAAAATATGGGAACTTAGACCATTAAGAGACAGAATTTTATTTATAACATGGCATAATGGTAGTTTTATTTTACTGCATACATTCATGAAAAAGACACAAAAGACACCAAAAAGCGAAATAGAAAAGGCAAAAAGAGAGTTTGCCGACATTATAGAAAGGGGAATTAATTATGAGTAATAGTGCAATCGGGCATAGTTGGGAAGAAGTAAGGTCTGAACTTTTTACACCTGAGGAAATAGCAGAAAGCAATTTAAGGGTTGCATTAATTGGCGAACTTATAAAAGCAAGAACCGAAAAAGGAATAAGCCAAAAAAAACTCGAAGAATTAAGCGGAGTTAAGCAGCCTATTATCGCAAGAATGGAAAGAGGAACATCAAGCCCCCAAATAAGCACGCTACTCAAAGTTTTAGCCCCTTTGGGAAAAACTCTTGCAGTTGTTCCGTTAGAGTGAATAAGCTTAAAAACGGTAGTTTATACCGCTTTGTTTAAGTATTGCGTTAGCGGTGTGCCTTGATTTGATTTTTCCATCTACTGCAACATTTTGCTTATTGATAGGGCTATGCCATATATCATGATCGCCTTTTCCGTGCCTTATAAAATAACATCCATAGCTTTTTAATATTTCTCTTACCTTCTTTTCATATTCAGCCATTATGCGTACACCTCTTCAAGCCGTTCAGATTTGAACAAAATTTTAGCGTGTTCTTTCGGCTGATGGTTCAGCTCTAAAAGTTCGGGTGCAATTCTGCGTACACGCTCAATTAATACATCTAGTGAACCGCTTTCAAGCACAAGCCCTATTATATCATCACTGGTAGCAACCCATACATCGGCTTCGGTATCCCATAACAAATTAACTGTATAATTCATATTATACCTCACTTTCTAATCTTTCTATTTTTTCATCTATATCAGATAGTACAAAAGCGTTCAGACTTTGCCCCTGCTGCCCTGCTATGGTTTTTAGTTCGTCATCTGTTAAGTCGATGGTAATGCTCATATAATAACCTCACTTTTTAATTTAACAGCACGGAATTATAATATAGTTCGTGTGGTGCTATGTCCTTACCACCCTTCCACTCTACAGAATGATTTGCAAGCCTTACAGAATTAAAGTTTGCTTTGTCTTTTAATTCTCCATACCATTCACCACTTATATAGGGTAGAACATCAAATATTTTTTGTTCTCCTGTTTCATATACTAACAGAAGCTTATAATTGTCTTTTGGTGTAACGCTTAATAGTTCGGGTTGTAACATTTTAATAAATTTACGGGCATTGCTTGAGTATTCAACATTATAGCACATATCAATCCCCCCAAACCTCATCGCCTGAATATGTAACGGGATTTTTTAAGAAATCTTTATAGGCTTCTTCCGCAATGATTGTGTCGTATTCATCTTCTATAGCTTCAAGCGTTGATGATTTTAGTGCCTGCTCTATGGTGATACCGTGAATTTTTGCGTAGCTTTCCATTAGTCTTAGTTCGTCATCTGTTAAGTTAATGGTAATACTCATATTATACCTCTCTTTCTATTCTTTCTTCTATAGCCTTGTTTATAAAAGCGTTCAGGCTTTCGCCAAGGCTTTCGGCTATGGCTTTTAGTTCTTCTTTCCTGCCTTTTTTAAGCATTAAAGAATATCTATCATATGCTTTTAAGTTATATTTGTTGCTTGCTCTTGTTCTTGCACTGCTTTTTTTTATCTCCATTTTAGTCTCTCCTACTTTTTTTATATTATAACATATAGCCTTGAATTACTCAATTATACATATTGCACAAACAACTTTATGGTTGAGTAATGATATTTATCTAATGTGTCATCTTGATTTTATAATTGAGTAATGATATAATATGACCATAGCAACAAACAAATCAAATCACAAAGGAGAAAATACAATGACAAACGAAAAATTAGAAAACTATGAAATTATCGGCGGTGAATACTACAAAGCTAAATATTTTGTAGAATACATTTCCCCTGACGGTTCAAGTACAGCACATAGAATCATAGGCGAAAATTTTAATCCTGATTTTACCGCTAAGGATATAGCGAAAGAACTTAGAAAATACACTAAAAAAGAATTTAAGGATTATAGATTCAGCATAACATCAAAAAACAAGAATATATATATATATATCCACCTGTTAGACGATACAAATATATATGCAAGGGATATTACAGAACTTACAAGCCGCCAAAAAAATAATATTTACTTTCAGTTAAATATAGAGCGTTATTCGGATAATGCAGATAACAAAGTAAACGAATACATACAGACACATGACTTTAAAAAATCTTCTATATGCGAAATGTTAAAAACCCTTGAGGAGTATGCGGCAAGTTTTAACCAAACCTATATCGAACATTTAGATGATTATAAAGAAGCAATGTTTTTTGTTTACTCATAAGCAAGAGAGCAAAATAAACTTTAGGATACTCCCCACAAAGCCCCTATTATAGGGGCTTTGTACTTTTTTTCTGTTCCATTATTACCTGCCTGACTTTCGGGAAATCCAAAAGCCTGTATAGTGCTTTACGCCAATTATATACTAAAGCTGTTTTGCTCCTATTCTCCAACTGTTCTATTTTCCACCAAGATAGAGAATCAATATAACGATATTCTAAAATGATTCGTCCTATGTCATTTAATTCTAAGAAATCTAATACTTCATTTAAGCGGATATACTCTTTTTTTACATCTTCTATTTTTTCTTTTATTCTCACATCTATCTCATCAAGCTGTAATGGTAATACTGCACAGCCTTCTCCCGCCATTCCCTTAGCTTTTGGCATACCGTCAAAATTGAGATTTTTTAGTGGTGTACGAAATTCTAAAAGAATTTGCTTTCTGCGTTCCTCTAATATTTTCTTTCTATGCTTACAGCGATTATAGCCACTCAAATACTTATCAAGATATTGTGCCTCTGTCGAAAGCTTTATTTTATATTTTTCCAATGGTATCACTCCTCCTGTTGTTTTTACTGTAATTAGAAGGGCAAATTATTAGGTATGCCGTCCGGTATGTTCATAAAACCGTCCGCATCAGGTATACTAAAATCAGAATTGTTTTTATTATTATATTCTGTACTTGCCTTGCTTTCTGCAAACTCTAACTCTTCAATCATAATTTGAATGCTATACACCTTCTGCCCTTCTTTATTGGTATAATTATCATTCTGTATTCTTCCGGCTGTTAATATCTTAGTACCCTTTTTAAGGTATTTTGCTACAAATTCAGCCTGTTTACCAAATGCGGTGCAGTTAAAGAAATCTGCTGTTACTTCGTCCCCTTGCTTTTTATATCTCCTGTCAACTGCAAGGGAAAACTTAGCTATTGCCATAGAATTATCCCTTTGTGTGTATCTTATCTCCGGCTCTCTTGTAAGTCTGCCCATTAAAATTGCTTTATTCATATTTATTCCTATTTATTCCTCCTAAAATTCTATTTTTGCACCCCTTATGAACTTTCCAAATTCCATCCCGCATTCAAAGCAGAGGTCGTATTTTTCTTGTTCGTATGTAAAGCGTATAAGTTCGCCATCTTCCCCAAATGTCTGCGTTACAGCACACATTCCGAGTTCTTTTTTGTCGTAAAGTTTTCCGCATCGGTCACATTTTACTTCTATCATTATCTATTCCTCCTCAAATTCTATTAAATCTTCCTTCGCCTCCATAAGCCCTTTCACTATAGTACAATAGGTGTTAAGGTTATTAAGATAAACTTTACAGTTCTTTTCGAGAAGTCTGATTATCTCTATCAGTTCTCTCTTAGATTTCTTTATTAGGGTGCTATCGCTGTATGTGCTCCGTCCGTCACCTATCCCCATTCTGTACCTCCTCCTTCTTTAACTTCCTGCCTTTATTAAACCCCTCGCTATAAGCTTTCTTAATTCGGTTCTCCACATAGGCTACAAGTGTCTCATCTGTCATTGACCGCATTTTGTTTGCTTTTTCTTTGATTTTATCCCAAACTCTGAATTTTATATCTTTCATCCTTCTTCTCCGTAATTAAATCATCTATGCTCATTTGCCCATAGATTTGTTTTTTACTATTCATCCAATTGGTGTTTAACATTTCCTCTTTGGCTCTTTTGCAAAAATCCTTGTTGATTTCAAAACCGTATGAACTTCTATTTAGTTCCATTGCCGCCCTTAACGCTGAACCACTTCCGCAGCAAGGATCAATAACTATATCTCCTTCGTCAGTGAATATTTCTATTAGTTTTTTTAATACTGCGACTGGCTTTTGTGCCGGATGAATTTTAGGTATGTTCTTGTCGTCAAGTTCCCAGGTAAACCAATTGAATACCATTCGCCCGGTACCTTGTATATTCTTCCCGTTTTTGTCCACCTCTAAGCCATTTCTAAATTTTGGCAACTTATCCCTGTAAAGTACAAGTGCATATTCAGTGGCTCCCACTACTCGCATATTTGCTTTTAGCACCTGTGGGGAAAAGTTCTTGATGAAAGTAAGAGGAATATAATTCTTGAATCCGTGCTTTTTCGCATACCGGATTACAAGTTGCAACTGTTCAAATGCACAGAATACAATCATACAAGGGGCTTCCGAACTCCTTCCCCTTCCTCCTGCCTGTTTAGGCTCTTTTTTCAAAAGCCTGTTGCAAAAGTGAAAGTATTCGGCTATGTTAAAGTTAAAATCTGTATTAAATGCTGCTTTGCCCGCAAGCTTGCTTTCGCCATTCTTATTATCACCGCCCTTGTACCACATAGGATTTGAACCGTAAAAATTCGTACCCACGTTATACGGGATATCTGCGATTACAAGCTGAGCTTTCTGAATTCCATATCTTTTGAAATTCTGGAAATTATCGTTGTATATTTCAGTTTTTATTGGCTTTGCTTTCATTCTGCATTCCTTTCAGCCTGTAATTTAATTCATTCCCCTTAAACTCAATTATTCGACCTGCTGCCATTTCAATAAGCCTTGAGCCTATACCGTTGTCAAAATCAAGCAACTCTCTTGTATCTTTTTCACTGCTTATAATTACCGGTAAAGTATTTACATAGCGGTAATTGACAATCTCAAAAAGTATAGTTACATCACTACCTGTCACATTGCCTTTTAACATATCATCGATGACTAAAACCGATGCTCTTTTAAACTGCTTAACCATATCCGTATAACCAACTCCATCGGTTATATGCTGTTTAAGCCTTGTCATCTCTTCTCTGTACCCCATATACCTTACTCCAACCTTATGGTGATCAAGCAAAGCATTTGCTATCGCCATAGTCAGATGTGTTTTACCGCTTCCTACCTGCCCTAAAATTAATACTGAATTATGCCTTGTTTCTTGTATTTCAGAAAACCCGAAACAATAATCAATGCAACTCTGCTTTGCCTGTGCAAGCATCTTTAAGCCCCTCGTGTCAAAGTTGTTAAAACCTTTATCCCTGAAAGCTGAAGTTATGCCGCTATTTCTAAGTCTTTTTATTGCCATTGTCGGCTCAAAACATTCACACCTATTCCCCATTTCACAACCTTCACTGTCTGTCCATGTTATCCACATAGAACCTTTGCATTTAGGGCATTTTTCAGGCTTTTCACTATCAGTAAATCTCTCTTTGCTATTTTGAGGAAAAGTGTAGTTACGCCATTTCTCTAAAACATTTTCCATAGGCTATCTAAACCCCATCGCTGTTATTTCCTCAGCGGTATACTCCTTCAGTTCTGCTTTTTCCATCTGCTGCTGTATCGCCTCAGAAATAGACTTGTTGAAGGCAGACTGTGTAGAATTAGGCAGACTATCCCCTCGGATTTGCGGTCTGCCCCTACACTCGTTGAGATAAGTCTCAAACTTACTCGGTCGGAATAGGGTTTCAGGTCGCAGATATTTTGACATCTCAGTATTGTTAAGCCATTGTACTGTCTTGGTATCAATAACCCTCTTGCAATCCTCAACACTAAAGCCGTCATTAAGCCTTGCCCTTATCGGTTTTATATTAGCCTCTGTGGTGGCTCTGTAGCTTGTGCCGGTCTTTGCATTTAGGTACTCTATAACCTCTACAGCCTCAGTATCGGTCTTGGTTTCCTTTGCCTTTTTAGGCTTTTTAGCCTGTTTAGGGCGTGGTTCTCCCTTGGATTCTGCTTCAATATCGGGTTCGGATTCAATGTATGCGGTCGTGCCTGCACGACTATATATCTCTTTTAAATCATTTACATTATCATTTACATTTACATTATCATTTACATTAGGTTCTACTTTGGTTTCATCTTGGTTATGGTTTGGTTCGGCTTTGGTTTCGCTTTGGTTCGGTTTTCTTCCACCTTGCTTACCATTTGCATATCTACGGTTATTAGCATCTATTTGTGGTTTTATAAGTGAAAATATAGCACTTTCAATAACATCTCCCTTTAAGGTTTCCCCATATATCCCATAATGTATAATCATTTGCATAACCTTTTTATACATTTCAGGTTCAAGATTATCTGTTGCTTCCAAAAAACTTTTGTAAAAAACCATTGATTCACGTTCCATAGACTTCTCCTAATTGTATTTTTCTATTACTGAACTGATAAAAACGAACAATGCACTATTAAGTTTTGTTTTCTTCTCACTCATCTTTCTTAACCTCCCTTATCAGCACTTCTATCCTTGGGTTTTTACTGTCAATTTTAAAGTGTTGACTATACCCTGCAATGTTATCCCAACCGTCATTTTTAAGCACTCCGCAATCCTGCAAGGCATCTTCTATAACTTTTACAGCGAAAGCGTTTATATTTGACTTATCACGCCTCTTATCCGCTTCATAATAGGTGTATTCAATAAAAACTTTCTTTTCTATCCTGACACCCTTTAACTGTCTTATGATAGCTTCATTTGCCACGCGTTCATACTTCTTTTTTAGCTGTGCTCCCACAAAGCGGTTGTAATTCATTGTTTTTATGTAATCATTAAATGCAGGAAATGTACGGTTTCTCTTGTAGTGAATCCCATCAATAACAAATTTATATTCTTTCATATTATGCCTCTTGCTGCTTTCTTTGCTCTTTCTTCTCTAAAGACTCAATAGTCCTCCTCATGTCCTCACTTGGAGGCGGCACAAGTCCCCAGTCTTTCATATCGCTTATAACCCCTTCAAGTAGCTTTGAAAACTCTGATGCGGTATAGGTGGAACTTCCAAAAAAACATAACAACTCTACCATATTACCCCTTTCACCTACTTCTTTAGTCTCCCTCCAAAGCTTTTTTATATCATTAAGGGCTTCACGCTTTACAAGTATATGTGTAAATTTACCGTATCTTTCAAGTTCATACAAATAAACTTCCCAATTTGTCATACCCGATACTTTTGCTATGTCCGATAGGCAAGCCCATAACATAGCATTTGCATCAAGGCTTCTGCGGTTCTTTTCCTTTTCAAGCCTTATATCAAGCTTCAGATCAAAAAACTTTTCAATATCATCAGGATTCACATCCAGTTCAATTGATACAATTGGTTTCTTGGTTTTATAGTCAAGCTGTAGCCCCGTTATTTTCCCTGTAGTTTTTATCCCATTCATCAAGTATCTTTTTCCCTTCTACTATAAATACCTTCCAGTCCCCGATAGTCATATCTGAAAGGCTTTCTCTTTTGTAGCGGTTATACAGTACATTTTCAGGCATTTTATGTCTCACGCACACTGCCCGTAAAGATTCTATATTCATTTCTCATCCCTCCATAATCGATTTATAGCGTTCTAAATCAAATATTTGGTTTACATACTGTACTATTACTTTTATCAGCCAATATGCCGCATCTGCATTTTCATAGCCTAACTTTATTAGTAAAGCCTGTTTAAGTTCAGCATGTTTTCTTGCCTCTTCATATATAAAATCAGGTATTTCATAACCCAGTTCTTTATCTATACAAGTTTTATCCACATTTAATAACATTTTATCCACACCATTTCGCCCTTTTCCCTTTCTTCCTGCTCGGTGACTATTGGAATCATTGAGATTTCTGCACTTTTTCTTTCTGTCTTTGCTCCTTCTGATCTTTCCCAACCGTTAAGCATATATACACAGTCAGCTGATTCCAACAAGAATAGGCAGATATTCATATAGTCGGCATAACCAAAATCACCCACCATTACATTGTCTTTAAGCCCTGCCGGATTTATTACATTAAATCCCAATCCTCTTATATGTTTTTCTGCTGCCTTGAATTTCTCTTTAAAATCAGGTACATTACTTATTCCTCCGCTTATATAAACTGTCATCAGTCAAGTTCCTCCTCATCTACAAGTACTCTTGATATCCTGCCATTATCTACTTCAAATGACATCCCCTTTAAGTCATGTGCTTTTTTCAAGTCGTCTACTGTGACTGTTTCCCAGTTAATATCTGTTAAATCTTTTATACTCATTGTTTTATCCTCCCCAATATGTTGTTATGTAATTGTAATTTTTATCTTATTTGTTGCAAATTACCTATCGGGTAATTTGCATTTTATTGGATTTCTTCTATTCCTATAAACCTATACAGCTTGCTCTTATACACTTGATATGAGCGTTTTTTCCTGCCCGGTAAAGGCTGTATGACTATACCAATATCAATAAGCTTTCTATCCATTAAAGCATGCATCCTAGATACCGACATACCTAAAAGCCTTGCCGCCTCTTTGTTATCGACTTTCTGACACTCCATTGTTACCTCCTTTTCGCTTAACTTAGAAACTACTAAGCAACTTCTATATTTTTCACATCAAAGTTAAACTCTATCTGTCCTGTTTTAGTCTCATTTCTTATTTTGGTAAGCTTTCCAAAGCTTAGTTCATTCTCTCTGCTCTGCTCTTCACAGTCACAAGTTTCTCCTGGATCAAGATTGCAACCGCAAATATAACATGTTTTATAGTACGCCATTGTTTTCACCTCATTTTTTCTAAATCTCCTCCTTGTTGGATGATTACTGTTAATAGTATTTCTCTCCTCGCTGTGATATACTCCCCTTATCAGCTTTGCCGAGCTGAAGTATTATGAAAGGGAGGCACGATATTTCACAAATTGAAAAGTAGTCCTATATACCGTCACAATTATTCTGTGGCGGTATCCTTAAATGATACAAGTCCAAGTTCCTCTAATCTGTTATAACCAAATACAGAAAGCTTGATACCATTTCTAAGGAACTTGTAAATATTGTTATAGACAAAGAACTTGAACGCACTGACAACACTTATACTCTTAATGATAATATAGTAGAGTTTAACAACTACAAAGAAATTCCCTGTTATCCTAGACTTGCTTCAGCCGGAACAGGCGAATACTTATTCGACGACATACCAACCGGTATGATCAAGGTAGATACAAGGGAATATCCAAAAGCTGATTATGCTATACAAGTAAACGGAGACAGCATGCAGCCTACATATTATGACGGGGATACCCTTATAGTGGAAAGATATGCAATACCGGCTCAAGGACAGACAGGCATATTTATAGTAGACGGCATGGGTTATGTTAAGCGTATGGGAAATGGAGAACTAATATCAGATAATAAGGCTTATCCCAACATTGTCGGAGAGTACGGCGAATGTTTGGGGAAGGTTTTGGGAAAGATATTTGGAGAACTTAAATGAATGATGAATTAAAATGGTTAGCATTAAATAATTATATTGGGATTTCACATACCGAAGATAAACCAAAGAATATGGAATCCACTAAAGAGCCTAGCTACTATTTGCCTATAACTAGTGAACCGGAACAGATTAAACGACAAAAAAGAGCAATTGGTAAGCACTGTACTCCTTTAAGTGTAAATACTTATAATAAAACCGGGGTATTCTCCTCTTCCAGTTCCGGAACCTACAGTGTAACAACTACATCTTGCACTTGTCCTGATTTTATAAAGAGAAAAAAACCTTGTAAACATATGTATCGTTTGCTTGATGAATTAGGTCTTTATTCTCTAAAGAATGCCTTTCCAAATGAGTATGAAAAACTTAAAAATCAAAAACAGATAAATGACATTCTTCCTATAGCAACGCACTTGTCATTAGAATACAAAAAATTATACCGCACTATATGCTGTAAATTTGGAAATGATAATGAAGATATTACTTGCTATCCCTTACCGAAAGATACGGCAAGAAGATACATCAACAGCAATTTACTTGTTGAAACCAAAGACCCAAAGAGGCTCATCCATCATGCTAACTTTTATGATTTGAGAAACAAAGTTAAAGAATTGACCTCCGACAAACTACCACGAAAAAAAGTTGACTTAATAGCTTATATATTGGAGAATTTTCCTGAGATGGATATACCTTTAGATAGCGGCACTTCATATGTGGTTCTTCCTGATGAAATTTCTCATCTTGCAATGACTCTTTATATGAGATTAGACGAGCAAATAGATGCAGAAGTTTATAAAACTTATTATGAATACAGCTCCTACAATAATAATCACAATGTAAATGCTTCCTATCAGTATCATGATAGTTCTTATGATAACTACTATTGCGATCATGTTGACAATTTTTCTAATTATGAGTACGATGATCCTAATCAAATTGGCTGTCTCTTTTACATTCTGATTACTGCAGGAATAATCATAGGAATATATTTATTTTTCTCGTTTATGGTTTTTGTAGTCTCGAGCATTTGAAAAATAAAGCTACCGCAATCCCATAGGCTTTAGACTATGGGTAGTTCACGGTGTAATAGACAAGGCTATAGAGGCTTGCCAAAACAGCAATATTGTTGTAGAGGAACATTTTGCCAGTGTTGGCAAAACGATACAAATGCCTAAAAATGCAGTTAAAACAGTTACAGACTTAATAAATTCGGCTCATAACAGGAGAAAATAAAAAGTGGTTGTCAGCCATTAGTTTGCAACCACAAAAAAGCCCTCCTGCACCAACAGGAGAGCAACCACTATTTACCGGGCGAATACCAGTAAACAATTAACTTAACCCTAGATTGTAGCATATCGCCCTGTAGATTTCAAGATTTACAGGGTATTTTTGCACCCAAAATTAGAAAAACAATGCCAAAAAGAAAGAGATATCCAAGGCTTAGAAACGGTTTCGGCAGTATCAGAAAATTGTCCGGAAACAGAAAAAAACCCTATGCCGTCTTTGCACCGTCTACTTATAGGGATGAAAGAGGCTATCAGCTTTACGACAAAGCCCTTGCATACTGTGAGACTTGGGAAACAGGTTTCTCAGTCCTGTTAAAATTCCACACAGGACAGTACAAGAGGGGTGATAACCTCCAAAATCTGCTTGAAGAAGTAGAGCATGCACAATTATTGCCTGTAGTGAATAAAATCCTCTCTAAACTGAATATAGGTACTATAGAAGGCGAAACTTTCTCACAGGTCTATGATAAATTTATAGAATGGAAATTTAGTGAGAACAATAGAAAGCTTAGCAAATCGGCACTCAATGCTTATAAAGCCGCTTATAAAAATTGTACAAAATTACACAACAAGGTATTTGTAAGCCTAAAGACCATAGATTTGCAAAATGTAGTTGATGAATGCCCTCTTAAACATTCATCCAAAGAGTTGATAGTTAACCTGTTTAAGCAGATGTATAAGTATGCCGATATACATGAACTTATAGAAAAGGATTATTCTACTCATGTAACTATTAAAACTAAGAATGACGATATTAAGGGTGTACCGTTTACAGAAGATAATATTAAAACTCTTTGGAATAATGCTGACAATCCTGTTTGTGCTAATATCCTTATATTGATATATTCAGGACTTAGAATATCAGAATATGAAACAGCTGAAATAAATCTGAAGGAAGGCTATTTTTTTGGAGGAGTAAAAACGGATGCGGGAAAAAACAGGTATATTCCCATTCATTCAGCTATAGCACCGCTGATAAAACAACACCCTAACAGGCTTAACGATACAATACAGTCTTTTAGAATTAGCATGTATGAGACTCTTGAGAGATTAGGCATAGAAAAGCACACACCGCATGATTGCAGACATACATTCGCAATGCTCTGTGATGAAAACGGAATAAAAGAAACCGATAAAAAAATGATGATGGGACATGCTTTTCAGGCTTAAAATCAAGGTTATAAAATATATACTCAATTTAGCAATTCCTTAATTTTTCCTCTTGCGTCACTGTTACAATTAATCATTCTTGTTGCTTCAACTCTGTTGATTTTATAAGCAGAGTAAATATCATCAAAGAAATCATCCTCCGTATTTGAATTCTTAGGATCTGAATTACTCACCACTATTTTTGCACCTTTTCTGTGCATATCATCAACAAATTTTGCAAGTTCAATCTGTTCTTCATCATTAAACAGGTTTTCCGTATATGCAGTAAAACTTGCAGTACTTGCAGTATCGGTAATAGGGCGGTACGGAGGATCAAAGTAAACAAAAGTGTTTTCATCAATGAAGTCTGCGGAATCCCTATAATCGCCACTTACTATTCTCACATTTTGTAACTTTTCAGATACTGCTCTGAGGTTTTCCTCATCACAAATCATAGGATTCTTATAAGAACCCATAGGCACATTAAATAATCCTTTTTTATTAACACGGAACAATCCATTGAAACAGGTCTTGTTAAGGAAAATCATCAATGCCGCTTTTTCAATATTGATAGTTTCATCACCATTGATTTTTAAATCATTAAAACGCTCTCTCTTTGCCATATAGTAGACTTTATGTTTGTCTGTATTCATTGGCACAAACTCATCTTGCATAGCTTGTAACATAGTAATAAGTTCATCTATATCGTCTCTAATAATGCGATACGCATTAATAAGTTCCGCATTAATATCGCTAATATAAACTTCTTCCAACTCATATCTACTCAATATGTCAAAAAGGACAGCTCCACCACCAACAAATGGTTCCGCATATTTTGTGATAGTGCTATTTTCAAAAGGATAATACTTTTCTATTTCTCGTAGAAGTTGCCCTTTTCCACCTGCCCATTTTAAAAACGGCTTTATATTTTTCTCTTCTTTTTTCTTGTACCTTATGCTTCTTGCATCTATCGGCTTTTCAGCTGAAGCAGGAATAATCCACATGTTACCTACCATAGTTGCATGATTAATTCTGTTCTCTGAACAAAGAACAGCAACTCGTCTTTGTGAAATCCCCCACTTATCAGCCGCTTCTCTTGCAGACATATATTCCATAGCGGCATCTCCATTTCTCCTGTCATATTATATTCTAAATCTGGAATAATAGCAATATCATTTTAAAAATTGTTACACCCGGAAGTTTGACACGGAAGTTTGACACTTACTTCAAATCTCAAAACTCCACTTTCCTTTATTAAAGCCAACTAGGGCTTATTTTTTTGTCAAATTTTTTGCATTTTATACTAGCTATTTCTAGGCATTTATGCTATAATAGAGAAGGAGGTATAAACACCATGAAACTTACAAAATCCGGCTCTAAAAATTCCCCTACTTATTATGTGCAAAAATCTATATGGATTAATGATAAATCCACCACTAAGACAGTAGAACGTCTCGGCTCTCTTGAAGAACTGAAAGCTCGTGCAGGTGATATGGATCCTATTGAATGGGCAAAGGAGTATGTAAAAAAACTTACTCTTGCTGAAAAAGAATCAAAGAAAGACATAACTATTAAATACTCCGGAAGCAGGCAAATTGATAAAAATGTCAAGAAATCTGTAAATGCAGGCTATCTCTTCCTAAAGAAGATTTACAACGAACTAAAGCTTCCTAAAGTAGTAGATGAAATATCTAAGAAATATAAGATAACATATGACTTAGATAACATTTTTTCTTCTCTACTTTATACAAGAATTCTTGCACCTTCTTCAAAAGAAGCTTCGTTTCACTATTCAGAAAATTTACCGGAGAAGAGAAACTTTGAACTTCATCAGGTTTATCGTGCCCTTGAAGTCCTTGCAAAGGAAAATGACCTGATACAGAAAAGTCTTTACGAGAACTCCCTGTCCGTTATAGAGAGAAAGAAACATATCCTTTACTATGACTGCACAAACTTCTATTTTGAAACAGAGGAAGAAGATGACTTTAGGAAATACGGTATCTCCAAAGAACACAGACCAAACCCTATTGTACAGATGGGCTTATTTATAGATGCAGACGGAATTCCACTTGCCTTTTCCATGTTCCCCGGCAACCGGAACGAACAGCCCTCTCTTGCACCGCTAGAGAAAAAAGTCATATCAGATTTCGGTATTGATAAACTTGTTGTATGTACTGACTCCGGCCTCTCGTCTACAGCAAACAGGAGATTCAATGATACAAAAAACCGTAAATTTATCACAACACAGTCAATTAAAAAGTTAAAAGGATTCTTAAAGGAGTTCTCTCTTTCAGATGAAGGGTGGAAAAAAGCAGGAAGTAAAAAAACTTATAGAATAAGTGAGCTTGATCCTGTAGAAGACTACCATACTACCTTCTATAAAGACAGATGGATTAATGAAGACGGTCTTGAACAGCATCTTATAATTACATTTTCTCTAAAATACCGGGCTTATCA
>CAUTOC010000048.1:0-16211 GCA_963539695.1 uncultured Catonella sp.
TTTTTCGGATCAGCGAAAAACTCCAATGGGCGAAACAGACTAAAGTCATTAATTTCATAAAGCCACCTACACAATACCGGTAAGTGGCTATTATTTTATTTCTAATATTTTATTTATCCTCTATACCCGTTCGGATTCATAGACTGCCACCTCCATGAGTCGGCACACATTCTCTCTATACCGTACTCCGCCTTAAAGCCCAGTTCTTTCTCTGCCTTAGAGCTGTCTGCATAACAAACAGGTACATCTCCGTCCCTTCTCGGTTTCATCTCAAATCCCAACTCCTTACCGCAAGCCTTTTGGAAAGCATGAAAAACTTCAAGTACGGAAATACCGTTACCGGTACCAAGATTGTATATCCTTACTGCCGGCTCTTCCTCAAACTTTTTAAGTGCAAGCACATGTCCTCTTGCAAGATCCACTACATGTATATAATCCCTCAAGCAAGTTCCGTCCGCAGTATCATAATCATCTCCAAATATACCTAGCTTTGACAGCTTTCCTACTGCTACCTGAGCTATATATGGTACAAGGTTGTTAGGTATCCCCTTAGGATCTTCACCTATAAGTCCGCTTTCATGAGCTCCTATCGGATTAAAATATCTTAAAAGTATTACACTGAAATCTTTGTCTGCAACATGAAAATCCTTAAACATTTCTTCCTGCATCATCTTTGTTGCTCCATAAGGAGATGAAGCCGCTCCATGAGGCATATCCTCTGTAAGAGGCAGTTTCTCAGGCTCTCCATATACAGTTGCAGAAGATGAGAAGATTATATTCTTTACTCCTGCCTTCTTCATAGCCTCTACAAGTATAAGTGTTCCTGTGAGATTATTATAATAATATTCAAGTGGCTTATGTACAGACTCACCAACCGCCTTATACCCTGCGAAATGAATAACCGCATCTATCTTATTTTCTGTAAATATCTTATCCATAGCAGCCCTGTCAAGCATGTCTGCCTCATAGAACTTAATGCTTTTTCCGGTAATCTTTTCTACTCTTTTAACGGACTCCATACTTGAGTTATAAAAATTATCAAAAACTACCACCTCATGTCCTGCATTAAGTAACTCCACACAGGTATGACTTCCAATATAACCTGCACCACCTGTAACTAATACTCTCATATTTTCCTCCTGTACTGAGATTACAGCATTTCTACCGCAATCTGATAATATTTAAGAAATTTGATTAGGTCTTCATCCCACAAATTTCCAAGTTCCTTACTTATAAGAAAGTCTGTAACGGACACTCCGGTAACTACACTCGCTTCATTATTTTCAAATTTAAGATTAAAAAATAATCCATAATCCTTTTCCGGTGCATTATTTACCGAAAGTTTAGCTGCCATTTTATCTGTATTTGATTCTGAAAGCCTAAACACTGCCTTCATATTAAGCGGTGCTCTATCTCCCTTTACCAATAAAGAAACCTTATTCCGAATTTCTTTCCATGTCAAATATCTTCCTAAGCTTTTACCGTCATCATACCATGCCTCGTTTCTGAAGCCGTCTACTATAATTTTTGCAAAACTGTTTATCTCAAAAGATACAAGCAAAAAATTATCAAATACTTCTCCGATAAGAAGTTTATTCATAAAATCCTTAACATCCACAATCTTAAATGCTACCATTCACAACCCTGAGCCAAATACAGCCCTTCCTTAAAAAAATAATATTTATAAAAACAGTCTAAATCCAATTAAAATCCTACAAAAATATATTCTATCACTACAATAACTTTATGTAAAGATACCGGTGTCAAAAGTATAATAAAGAAAGACTACAAACCGACAAAGCACTAGAAAAGAAGTCATACAGAATTTCTTTAAGTCTTCTGTATGACTTCCCCTTAATCTAAACTTTTAAATCAAGACTATAGCCTACTTTCTAAAAAACTTCTTTGAATTTTCTAAAGAATGTATTACAAGTCTTATATTAGAAATTTCTTTCTGTAATTTTTTAATTTTAGCCTCATTTTTAACATTCTTCTTTGAAACCTGTAATTTTTTAAGCTGTTTGTCAAGTTTTGAAAGTTTTTTAAGCATGCTCTCTACATTAGTTATCTTGTTTTTCTCAACAAAAGAGATGGCACGATTAACATCTTTCTTTATTGACATAAATGCCTTATCATTCTTTGCAGCTCTTCTAAAATTCTTTAACTCTTCAACAATATTAAGTTTTTTAGAGGTTTTTGTCTGCAATACTCTAAGCATTTTAGTTTCTGTCTTTACTTCATTTAATGCCTTTAAGATACGCTTATCTTTTTTAAGAGTTTTTGCGGTATTGGTTGTATCTGATTTTGCACTTCCTTCCGGCGTTTTGTCCTCTTTTACCTCTATACTGTTGTCCTTCTTATCTTCGTTCTTTTTATCCTCAGATTTTCTAGGAACAACAGGGGCTACTCCTGCACTTGTGCTATTGCCGCCCGGATTACCGCCTGAATTGCCGCCTGAATTACCACCGGCGTTTTTCTTATATTTTCCGTTTTCTAAGTCTTTTAATACTGTTTTAAGGTTTGCTTCTGCAAGCAATATATCCAAATAACTTGCATCTTCTTTATCTAAAACAGCTTTAGCTTTCTTTATTTTTTCTTCAAGTACGGTAATATCATTCTCTGCCGCCTTAGCTTTCTTTATCTTCTCAGAAACTGCCACCAAATCTTTAAGCGGTTTTTTATCCGGCTTAATATCCTCCGGTTTCTCTTCCTTTAATATTCTAAATTCAGCAAGAGAAGCATATTTGTTCGGCTCATCACCTAAAGTGCTTAACGCCTGAAGCTTTACATGGGTTACATCTTTTATTGCTGTGAAAGTAACTACATTCCAACCTGATGTATTAAATCCGACAGTCTTTACTTTCTCATAATCATTCTGTCCTTTCTTTAATACCATTATATCAGCTTTGGTTATTCTTCCATTTTGTCCCCCGCTTGTTCTTTGTAATACTCTTATACCTGCCACCTCAGTAGCCTCTTTAAGCTTTATGTCAAGCCACATATTGGAAAGTTGTGTACCGCTCCATTTTGTATGCCATATTGTATTTTCATTATTATCTATGGCAAGTTTTGCAGGTCCCTCATCATTATATCCGAGCTGTTCACTTCCTGCAGTAGCAACCATTCCTGTAAGCGGAATATCATTCTTAGGATCTGAAGCATCGGAACTGTCACCACCTATTAATTCCTTAAACAACATATTAAGGTTGTAGTAAGCTGTATTTATATGCTTTTGGTTCTTTACATCTTCCTGTAAAGCTACTTCCGCTTTTGCAATTGCTATCTGTACTCTCCTATAATTTGTACTTGAAAGTTTATCTCTTGTAAACTCTTTTTTTACCTTCTCTACAAGAGTTTTAAGCTTACTTTCAGGTATAGCCTCATCTACACGCTCTATAACAAGGTTGTCAAGCACAAAATCTTTATATCCGCCAAAATTGGCAGCATTGCCTCTTGCTCCCTGTAAATTCGGACCTTCATTAGTTGAATATATTCCAATCCAAGTCTGCCCGGATTCATCACCTATAATCTCGGTTGAATAAGTACTGTCCGCTTTTGGACCCATAGCCCTTCCTAAAGCCTCTATATCGGAACTCATCTTTTCACCGACACCTCTTACAACCGCATAAATGCCGTCACTTCCCGACTGATACTTAAAGCTTACATTATACTTAACTCCCGGCTCAAATCTAAAGTTCTGAGGTATGGTCTTAAAAGCTACCGCACTTCTTTGAACCAAACCGTTAATTTTTACCGACCAGTTGCCATACAATACATCATCCATTTTCTTTACATCCCAGCCTGCCTGTGTATAAGGAGCATGAAGTTCTGAAAGATGTATTCTGTTATCTTCTACACCTTCTATTTCTCCAATAACAAAAGGATATAAGCCCTGTATGCTATTTTCAAAATCCTGTGTAAACTTTACAACCTCTCCGTTTTCATCAAAGGTTATATTATTTGCATCGCTTTCTACAACTCTTACATCATCAAAGTAAGCTTCACCCTCTCCGTCAAGCTTTGATAAAGTAAGTGTGACATCACCTGAACTTGGAGCTTTAAAGAATACATACATGTGCTGAAAATAACTGCTTCCATTTACTGTAGCACTCTTATTACTATGTGTATATGCCTGCACATAATTCTTAGCAATAGAGCGAACAGTATAATTTTCAGCCAACTTCTTATCTCCCGCAGTTATGCTTATCATAGCTTTAGAATCACTTCTGTTGTCTACTCCCACAAGCACTGCATACTGTCTGTCAGGTATGAGATCCGTAATCTTTTGACTCATAGCCACATTACCTGTCAGTTTCATCATAGGATTGCTAAACTGACTCTTTGCAATTTCAGCCTTTCCGCTACCCGTTTTTGTCCAACTGTCAAAATTACCGCTGTTAAATCCGGTATCCACAAGGTGCATACCTTCACTCCACTTAATAGTTAAATTCTCTTTGCTGCCTTTATAGATTACATAAGGCTGTTTTGCTTCCGCCGAGATAGTAATTTTACCTGCCGATACATTTAAGGTCTTTTCTTCCTGTTTGCCGAGATCGGTAAGTTTATATATCTTTACATCAGCTAAATCTTTCCAAGAATCAGGAAGTTCCCAAGTAGTTTCTCCTGCCTGATTGTTAAAATGGTACAATTTTTCATCTTTAGCATCTACTCTGGCACCTGTAGCCGCATCCCAAAGCCAAGGGAGTAAATAACTTTCATTTCCGTTAACTGTATTTACCTCAGGTTCTGCTCCCGTTGCAATTATTTTTCCATTTAATGTAATTGTTCTCTTGTAATAATCATCTGAATTGATATCATCAGAAGCCCTTTCAAGAACAAGCACATCACCTTCATCATTCTTTAATGTAATTCTTTTCTCCGCTGTATACTCATAAGGTAAAGTATCATTGCCAACTCTAATAGTTGAATTAAATTTTTTTCCGTCTTCCCATTTTACTATCTTAAAATGCTGTATAAATTTAGTTGTAAGGTTATGCTCATAGAGGTTTTGTATATAAGCATCATAGTCATTTCTTCCCTGCCAACCTTCAAAGTCTTTCATATTATAGCCGCCAAGTAAAGGAGCAAGTGCCGCACCGCCATATCTATGATAATTTGCCACCCATGAATCTTTTTGGTGATTGCGTAAAAATCTCATAACTGCAGAGTTCTCACCCTTTGCCTTATAACCTCCATAAGTAAGGTCTGCCGCCCAGTGCTGGAATGTGGAGTCATATTCATTGGTAGGTCCCCACTCTGTAGTCATTCTCCAACCACGCTCATTTATCTCTTTAGAAAGCTTTCTGGTCTGCCAGGTATCATCATTTCCGCCTGTTTCATTTCCCCAAATATCTACATAGATAAAATCCAAGTTATCTTTTACCAGTTCTTTAAGCTTATCAAAACGCTCTTTTCTATTGCCTGTAGCAAGATCATATACACTGTCAAGTCCTACACCCTGATCTATCCAGTTCCAGCCGTAACGCAGATTTCCATTATTATCTCTTCTTACAGAATCATCGTTAAATGCTTTAGCTTCAGGATACATCTCACCGCAGTTTATATGAATACCGAATCTTGCACCGAGATCTTTTCCCTTCTCCATCAGGATATTCATATCCTTAGCACCGCCGATACGCTTTCCTATATCGTAGTAATCAGGATGACCTGAATCATGTCCTTCATTTGCATATCCCTTTAATATAACCGACTGTCCCAAGCCATCTGTATGAAGTGCCACTCTCTTTACATTATCAAGTGTTGTAAGGAAAGGATTCTGTGCCTGTCCACCAAAATTCATAGCTATTCTGTGAGACACAAGTTCAGGTACTTCTTCCGACTTATAAGGATTATTCATAATACTTCTAAATGCTATCGCTCCGTCCTGCCAATCTACCTTGTCATCATCATTTTCATTACCTGTTATGATAATTTTTGTCTTAGGCATTTCCGTTTCAGAAACAATATATTCTCTTTTATGGGAATCTTGTGCTTTTCTGTGGTAATACCATTTAGCACTTGAAAGTGACAATATCTTTTTGCCTTCTACTTCAGCGGCTTGTGCCAAAATACGGGTATTACTTGCACCTCCCGCCCTTATGAATGAAGCTTTGTTTCTTCCGTCATTTTCAGAATTGCTCCAAAGCCCTGCACTCATGCCGTCAGCAGATATAAAGGCATACATAAAATCCTTATTATAAGCATCCGGTATTTCCGTAAAATCTTCATCTCCGTTAATTGTAGTATTGGATGACATAACTGCACCCTTAAAACTTAAATCCGCCTGTCCTTCCTTTACGGATATAAGACCATGCTCCGGTATTTCAACAGTTTCTATAGGACTTTCTTTATCATTTAGATTATTGGTTATCTCTGTAATCTCAAATGAAAGTGCAGTTTTTTCTACTTTTAAGAAAGCCTTAATAACAGCATCAATATTTCCTCCATTTTTTACCTTTAAGGTATATTTAGCTGTATCCCCGCTAATCTCGGAGGTGACATCTTCTTTCTTCAGTTTGACATCTTCCCCGTTTATTCTAATTGTTCTTATGATTTTAGGCTGTCCATAGAAAGTCTTTCCGGAAAGCCCCGCCTTTTTCATAGAATATTTTGCAACCCTAGGGAAATCTTTATCTACCGTAACTTCCATTTCCTCAGAGATTATTTTAGCTGTATCCTCCACTGCAGCCTTTTCAAGCTTTATTGTTAAAACCTTGTTATCTGCTGTATTGAATAATTCTTTTGTTGTTTCAAAGCCCTGTTTTACAAATTTAAGAATATATGCTCCTTCTTTTAACTTAAATGTAAACTCTCCGGTGCCTTCTGCCGACTCACCCTTTTTTTCGCTGTCTGCAAAAATTTCTACTCCACCTACAGGTTTGTCGTCTTCATCAACCACTGTTCCCTTAACTTCAAATTCCTTTACTTCAGCAGGTTTCTGACCTATATATTTAATTTCTTTAAGCAATACATCACTTACTATAGTTCCCCAAGTTCCTGCTTTTACCGCAATTTTATTGCCTTCCCAAGATGCTGCACTACAGTCTTCATCCTTAAACGCAGCAACTCCGTCAACTTTAACTGTAATTTTTTTATCTGCCGTCCAGCTTATCTCTACTTCTGTTTCTTTTCCTGTTTCCGGTGCCGGAATACGGCTACCGCTATACCAAGGACCGTCACCGTTTTTATATTTCTGCCAAAACCAGCCGCCACCGTCATACCCTATAAACATAGCATTGCCCGGATCTGTATATCCAAGATAGATACCAAATCTTGTATTGGTATTTTCAGATTGGCTTTTAAGCTTAAATGAAAAATATCCTTCTTTACTAAAATCAAATTCATTAGGATTTACCAAAACAGCAGGAAATTTCTTTTCGGCAGTTGTACCGTTTCCATTATTTATACCTGATGCAAAATGCAGGTATCCTCCGGTCTTTTCAACTACTTCACCACCTTTTTTGCATTGTTCATCCAACTTCCATTCATCATTTACCCCATCAAGTACCTGATTCTGTACCCCTGACTGAGTAGAAGTACCCTCTGCATATACCGTATGTAAATCAAATTTAAGTGGCGTAGATAAAAATACACCTGCTGCCAAAGCAAAACATAATGCTTTTTTCATCTTTTTAGATCTCATAATTTTAGCCTTCTCCTTTCTATAAATTATAAACCTTAACATTTTGTAGTATACTTAACAGACTATTTTTTTCCTCCTTTCTTATAGTCCGCCACGCTTATATTTTAAACTTCTTTTATTACCCTTTTCATTTCTTCCCATTTCGCTTCCATATCAGCTACCAGCTTAAACTGTGTTCTTGCCCTGTCTAAATTATGACCTTCCCTGTGAACTGCAAAATAATGATCACCGTCTATATAGTCGGTCAGAAAACGCATTCCGCACTCAAAAGTCATAGTCTTTGCTCCCATCGGAAGATATTCCAGTTCTTTCTCTGTAAGATACGGGCATGACTTTATAAAACCTTTTGTATATATTTCAAAAAGCTCAAGACTCATACTTACCTTAGATAAATCCTTCTCATCCTCTAAAGCCGTAGACGCTCCGAACCTTATAGAATCACCATAATCATAAAGACATAATCCCGGCATAACCGTATCCAAATCTATTACACAAAGAGACTTTCTGCTGTCCTTATCAAGAAGTACATTATTTAATTTAGTATCATTATGTGTAACTCTGTCAGGAAGCACCTTCTCATTTCTAAGACGCTGCAAAGTCCCCATTTCTTCTTCTCTGTCTAAACAAAACTTAATTTCCTCCTGAACCGATGAAGCCCTTCCCAAAGGATCTTTTTCAAGCACTTCATGGAATTTTTTAAATCTGCTTGGTGTATTATGAAAATCGGGTATAACCTCTACAAGCTTTTCTACAGGGAAATCCGACAGAGCCTGACCAAAACTTCCAAAAGCAACCGCACTTTCATAAAAATCGTCATTATTTTCAGGTAACTGTAAACAAAGTGAATCTTCTACAAAGTCATAAGCACGCCAATACTCTCCGTCAACCTCAGCAAAAGACTTGTTATCAACTGTTTTTATTACATTAAGCACTCTTCTTGAATCTGTATATTTCTTCTTCAAATGTTTAGTTACAAGTACTATATTATTCATAAGTCCTGCTACATCCGGGAAAATTTTATGATTAATTTTTTGTAATATATATCTTTTACCGGTATTGGTAACTACTAAAAAAGTGGAATTAATATGTCCGCTTCCATATGGTTCTTTTGATATAGCTTCTCCCTCAAATTGAAAAACTTTTAAAATGTCTGTCATAAACTTTCTTCCTTTCTTTAACAATAATATTATATCTCATACCATATTATCTGGTTTGCACCCATTTTTAATTCAAACGAGGAGGCATCTCCCTTGTAAACGGTTGTAGTCTGCGGTTCATAAGTATTATTCACTACACAGTATTTCCCGCTATTTAGATAAGCATGTACTTCCACATTATAATTTGAAGAAAACCATCTTTTAAGTTCAGCCTCCGCACCTGCACTCCACATAACAGCCCTATAAAGCAGTCTGCTGTTTTCAAAGCTGTATTTAAGACCGCTTATATATACCGCCCTGCCCTTCCCGAAACTGTTTACTGCAAGTTGTACTTCTTTTTCTCTCTGAACAAGAATTTCAGTTCCTTCTAAAGCATAAATATTCTTTTTGCCTTCGCCAAAGTCTATATCCTTTGTTACATCTTCCAAAATAAAATGTTTATGCTCTTCCCAGTTATATTTGTCATAACCTAATGTGAAGCCTCTTTCTTCTTCCACACCTAAGATATTTGCAAGCCGGAAGAAACGACCATTTGCCTGATTTGCACTAGGCTCACCCACTCCGATAAAACCGCCGCCATTATATACAAACTCTGTAATTGCCGTAATTATATCAGGATTAGTCCAGTACATTCCACCACTATGAGCAGTATCCGCATCCCCTACATTTATAATCACATCAATATCTGAAAGAATATTTTTATCTTTAAGTATATCTTCAAAGCTTATAAACTTAACATCAAACGGTGCACCCGATAATGCTTCTATTATACCATAATATGAATAATTTTGCTTCTGATAAAGTGCATGATGTACCATGTGATTTCCCCAAGCTCTCATTTTACCCCAACAATTAAGTATTGCTACTTTCTTTAAGGAATGAGCCTTACAGCCTTTTATATTGTCATAAAGCACTCTAAATTCTTCACATACACTTTCCACATACTCTACAAAATCAGGAAACTGCATAGCAAGCTTTAAGTAACCGCCATAGCCTATTCTGTCTATCGGCTTTCTAAGTATCGCCCTTCTTGCCGTTACCCAGTTTTCTTTAGCTTCCTTTACCGGATTACCGCCTTCATAGAAGGTATCAGGGAAGAAATATGGGAGGAAACGCCCCTCTGTATATTTTACTCCCTCAATGTCACTGATAAGCCTTAAAGTACAACCGTTTCCTACACTTCCGACTACCGCATCAAGTCCTATTGACTTAAATTCATCCATAAAAGGTTCTGTTCCAATCCAGTGATCTCCAAGAAACATCATAGCCTCTTTACCGTACTCGTGGCATATATCTACCATTTCTTTAGCAATTTTTGCTACTTCCCTTCTTTGGAATGCCTGAAAATCACTAAATTCCTTGCTTGGTATCCTATACTGATTATTATAATATCCCTGGTCTATGATATATTCAGGTCTGAAGCTATACCCTACTTCTCTTTCAAACTGCTCTAAAATATAAGGACTTACTGAAGCGGAGTATCCATACCAGTCCACATACCTCTCTCTTGCCATTTCATCGAAAATTAAGGTGAACTGGTGAAAAAATGTGGTAAATCTAAGCACATTTACATAAGGATGAGCTTCAATAAATTTACGAAGTCTTGTCATTGTAAATGCGTGTGTTTTCGGCTGGCGTACATCAAATGTTATCTGATGTTCCACATCTTTCCACTCATTTACAACAGCATTGTACATGTGTACCGGATCCCACATTATGTATGCCAAAAAACTTACCGTATATTCATGAAATTTAATCGTCTTTATTTCTACTGTTATAGTATCTTTTTCATAACTCCAATCATTAACAGAAACAATCTCCCCTGTAGTCCTGTCTATTACTTCCCACCATTTTTTTATATCATCTCTGCTGTTTGGTGTAAGCATATCAGGGTAAAGCCCCTTCATAAGATTTATTTTAATTTTATCATCTGTAGCCGTATATCTCGGTGTCATTACATAAAGCTGCTGAATTTCATCAGGATTGGCTTTTGCCCAGTCATTATCTTTTCTGGTGGTATAATATGTAGAATATACTTTTAATCCTTCGTCTTTTAGTTCCTCCGGAAAATCCGTACCGTCACAATCCCTGACTGCATCTGCTCCCCACTTTTTTGCAATTTCTTTAGTTTCCTCAATCACATCTACATCTGTAGGTATAGTCACTCTACCTTTGCCGTTCATTCTCTTCTTCCTCACTTTTACTCAAATAATTTGTAATACCTGATTTTACCTGTATTTTCTATTGTATACAAAAAGTATTGCAAGCAGACCTATAAGCCCGATAATTTCCTGTGTAAAACCTGCCGCTGAAATATTCTTCTGTCCTGTCATAATAAGACTCACCGACAAAATAAAACACAGTATCAAAATTAAACTGACTATCTTTTCTCTCATTCCGTCCTCCTTAACCTTTAAGACCGCCTAAAGTCATACCCTCTGTAAGCCTCTTCTGTACCAGAATATACAGTATCAAGGTAGGGAGCATAACTATAACCAGACCGGCATACATAATTCCATAGTTGGTAGCCGTCTTTTCAACCGCCATAAGATTTTTAAGTCCCATTGCCAAAGTTTCATTCTTATCCATAAGGGTATAAGCTATAATATATTCATTCCAAAATGACAGGAAATTAAACAATATGACTGTAATTATACTTGGTTTTGCCATAGGTATCATTATATTAAGCATTGTCTTAAAATGGCTGCATCCGTCTATATAAGCCGCCTCTTCAAATCCCTTGGGCAGAGTTTTAAAATACGAACTTAACAAATAAATGGTAAAGGGAAGAGCACTGGAAGCATATATAAGTGCCAGCACAAATCTGTTATCCAGGAAAAATGTTACTTTCAATGCCTTATTTGCTCCACTTAGCATAAGGAAAATAGGTACTACTATATAGTTGATATTTACAAAAAGTCCTGCCATAAATCCCATTTCAAGCATTTTCTTTCCCCTAAAGACAAATCTTGCAAGCACATAAGCGGCAGGAAGTGCAAGTACTAAAAGGAGGATTATAGCTATAGCCGTTACTATAACCGAATTTGCAAAAAACTTACCCATTCCCGCATCATTAAAAGCTATAACAAAGTTATCAAAATTAAGCGTTTTAGGAAATGTCCAAGGACTTATATCCCCACCCAAAAACTCTGAATTTTTCTTAAAACTTGCCATAAATACCCAGCCTACCGGGATAATAATTGAAACCGCAAGGCTTATAAGTGCTACATATACAAAAATTTGGTATATAGCCTTTGTTCCGATTCGTTTCACAGTTTTGTCCTCCTTTCCTAGAACTGATATACTTTTCTTTCTGTAATCTTATTCACTGTTCCTGCAAGTACAAAAGAGAATATAAATATGGTAACACCTATTGCCATACCATAACCATAAGCTCCGTTTCCGTAGGCCTGCTTATACATATAATTAAGAAATACTTCCGTCTTACCGTTCGGACCGCCGTCAGACATAATCTGAACAAAGAGGAAACTTAAATTTATTGTACTGATTATGTAGAAAGTAAGTGTAGTTCTGATGCTTGTCCAAATAAGCGGCAGGGTAATCTGAAAAAACATACGGATTTCAGATGCTCCATCAAGAGAAGCCGCTTCATAAAAATCCGGAGGAATAGCCGCCATACTTGCCATATACATAACCATATAATAACCTATAGCCTGCCATACCAAAGCAAATATAACTGAATATATAACTACACCCGGCTCAGCCATCCACTGTTTTGCAAGACTGTCCAAATGAAGTGCTCTAAGAAATGTATTTAAAAGCCCGCTTGAAGGATCATAAATAGCACCGAAAATACCGGCTATTACTACTATACTTAAAATATTCGGTATATAGAAAATTACCCTAAAAAAGTTCTGCCCTACAAATTTTCCTCTTTGGAGTAATGTTGCAAAAAGCACTGCTAAAAATACCGTACACAGGGTAACCATAACTATTATCAATATAGAGTTCTGCATTGCCTGCAAAAAACTCTTATCCCCAAATAAATCCTTAAAATTATCAAAGCCTACAAAGCTTTGTTTATTTGTGATGCCGCCCATTTGATAGAGTGACATACGAAATACATTGATAGTAGGAATAAATATAAATAAAATAACCAAAACTACAGCCGGTGTAAGGCAAGCTGCTATAAACCGCCTTTCTGACTTCTTTCTGTTCATAAAGTTCTCCCTATTAAAAACGGCAGGCTGTTACAGCCCGCCGTTAAATTCTAAGCATTTATCTGTCAAGATTTTCAAGTAATTTAGCCCAAGCCTCTACAAGCTGCTCCTGATATTTATCGGCTGTAAGTTCTCCTGTATTTAATGAGTCAATAGCTTTATAAACCGTAGCTGACATATCAAATCCATTGATCGCTTTTGTAGTTGCCCAAGTACCTGCAACAGCTTCCGTGCCGTCGGCACTTGTAAGTGTGTAAGAATCCTTAACCGGACCTTCTTCAAGCTTATCAGAAGCTCCTTTTACAGGGGAAATGATAGGTGCAGGAGTTTCTTCCTTAGTTTCTTTGTTTACACTCTTGTTTGCAAGCATAAGCTCAACAACTTTATCTGAATACATAAACTTAATGAACTGTTTGGCAAGATCCATATTAGCTGCATCTTTCGGAATCCAAATCTGTTCCGTATATGTATATACATGAGCCTTTTGGTCTGCACTGAACTTTGGCTGAGCCATCATAGCCCAATGGAAATCCTTAGGAGTGGATGCTGCCATTTCACCTATTACCCAGTTTCCGTTCGGCATAAATAATGCCTTTCCGTCTATAACTGCCTGCTGATTTTTCTTAAATCCGCCATCAGCATTTGCATTTGCTACCGTATCTGACCATGTATAATCTTTAGAAGCAAGCTTTGCTACTGTATCAATTACCTGCTTACCTTCTTTAGATGTCCAAGTAGCAGGATCGTAGTTAACTGCCTTGTTGTAGAATTCCATTCCACCTGACTGAGCTAACATCTGATACATTGAGCAATCAAAATATCCTGCTGTAGGATAGGTGAAAAGTGCAACTCCATCCTTCTTTGCCTCATCACCAAGTGCAAAGAATTCATCCCAGGTTGTTGGAAGTTTATATTTCTTACCTTCTCCTATAAGATCCGCATTATACCAAAAACCTGTAGGAACATAAGTTAACGGTGCAAGATAAACCTTTCCGTCCGCATAAGGCTGGGCTGTGGCATTTTCTGTAATACCTCCTACCAGTCTGCTTTTAAGTTCATCATCAAATACATCCGTTATATCTGCAACAGCTTTTTCCTTCAACATAGTTTCTGTAAATCCGCTAGGCTGTCCCATATTGTAGTAAACCACATCAGGAATATCACCGTTTTGGAAAGACTTTGTAAGGTCTTTATCAAGTTCAGATGAAAGATGAAGATCAACAGTCGCACCTGTCTCCGATTCAAATGCAGCTTTAATCTGATTCCAAATTTCTGCTCCGTTACCGCCTTCAAAAGCTGCAAGTTTAAGTGTTCCTCCCATCTTTGTTTCAGATGCGGTTGATGTTTCCTGTGCTGATGACTGCTTTGCCGATGATTTCATTGAAGACTTCATATCTGCACTTGAAGCGGTCTTACTTCCCATAGACTTACTTCCCGTACCTGCATCCTTTGTACCGCAGCCTGCAAGTGATGCTGCCGCCATTGATAAACTGAGTGCTAAAGCCAACATTTTCTTAATTCTCATAACAACCTCTCCTTTGTGAAATTTATTCAACTTCTACTGTGATTATAACCATTCTTTTGTACTTATTCCACATTTATATTGCTTTGATTTTTATATATATTGCTTTTTATCTTAAAAAATACTAAAATATATTATATAAATATTAAAAATATGTAAGAAAGGAAAATTATGGGATTTTCAAACTATAAAATAACTGATAAATCATCAGATACGGCAAAAAGTAATCTTATATACATAACTTACACAAAATACGAACATGACTGGCCAAGTTTTATACACACTCATCCCTTCACCGAACTTTTTCTTGTGACGGGAGGTGCCGGAGAATTTTATGCAGAAAATGATAAATATCCGCTTAAAAAAGGGGACTTTATACTTGTCAATCCAAATACTGTCCACACGGAAAAATCCAGTGAAAAAAATCCGTTGGAATATATAGTGGTAGCCGTTGATAATTTCAATTTGGAATTGGAAGATACCAACCATTTTATTTTCAACTGTATGAACGGTCATCAGGATATAATAAAATATATGAGTTCCATGCTTACCGAACAGGAAGAGGGCAAGCCTTATTCAGACCGTGTTTGCCAAAATATATTGGAAGTAATACTGATAGAAATACTTAGAATAACAAAGTCAAATATAGACACGGAACCGGCTGTAAATTCAAGCAAAGAATGTTTCAAGTTAAAAAAATATATTGATTCAAATTATTCATCAAAAATAACTATAGATGAACTTGCAAGGCTTTCAAACCTTAACAAATATTATTTGATTCATTCTTTTAATAAATATTTTAACTGCTCGCCTATTAACTACCTTTGTAAAATTCGTATAAGAGCTGCAAAAGAACTGCTTGCAAACAGCGATTACAGTATTTCACAAATATCGTTGTCCGCCGGTTTCTCATCACAAAGTTATTTTACACAATGTTTCATTAAAGATTGCGGAATATCACCAAGTTCATATCGCAGACAGGTAAAAAAAGTTTAAAATATATTAAATAAAGACGACAAAATACGGCTTTCACATGTTTAATGTAAAAGCCGTATTTTAGCAAATATCAGATATTTAATTCCAAAGTTTTTCCGAATAAACTCCATCCTTTGTAAGTTTCTCTATAGCAGCCTTTACTGTAGGCTTATCTTCTTTATAAGTTACTCCAAACCATTTTGCATCAGTACCGAAAACCTTCATATCAGCCTTACCTGCCGCTATCATTTCGCTTATTACCTTTATATGGAAGAACTCAGCTTTAAGCGGATTTGAATCAATATTATTAAGGAAATCATTAAAGCCTTTTTCAAGAGCCTCAAATACTTTAGGGGTAAGCCCCATCATATTCATAGAAGTAACTTCTTCAAGGCTAAGTTCATGTTTTTCGCCGCTTGCAGTAAAACCTACAGCTCCCTCCCCTGATTTTTCAACATCAAGATGTTCCTCTATGGAAACTAAATAATTATCCTCATCTACGGCACAAATTCCTCTTGATACCGAACCGTTGTCACTTAAAGTATTTTTTAGCAGATAGCCCGCCATTCCGAAATGTGCCTTCCCGTCACTTTCATCCACATTTGCAAGAAAGTCATGCATTAGTTTGTAAGGTTCACTTCCATAAAAATCGTCAGCATTGATTGCAAGAAAAGGTTCATTAACAAACTCCTTAGCGGCAAGAAGAGCCTGACCTGTTCCCCAAGGCTTTGTAC
>CAUTOC010000049.1:0-16119 GCA_963539695.1 uncultured Catonella sp.
TAGGTCATAATTGTATTCATGTCAAGCCCTTCGATAGAAGGTCCCCAGTCAGGAGTTTTAAGCTTATTATAAATATCAAGAGATTTAAGCCTGAAATCACGCATCCATTCAGGATCATTCTTTTCCTTTGAAATCTGTAAAACTATATTTGTACTTAATCCTTTGTCCAGTTTAAGAAAATCCTCATCATTTTCATCATATCTAAAATCATAAAATGAACTGTCTATATCTTCTATAACTGTTTTTTCATTCTTATCTAAATCAGTCATCTTTACTCTCCCATATTTTCAAAGCGGGCAAAACCATTGTTATTTATCTCTTCTACAAGCGTAGCATCACCCGTTTCTACAAGCTTTCCTTTAACTAAAATATGTGTATAATCTACTTTCAAAGCTTCCAAAATTCTTGTACTATGGGTTATAATTAAAAGTGCTCCATCTCTGTTCTTCTGATAAGCCTCAATTCCGCGGCTTACTGTTCTAACAGCATCCACATCAAGTCCTGAGTCTGTCTCATCAAGGATTGCAAGTTTAGGACGAAGCATAAGCATCTGTAAAATCTCAGACTTTTTCTTTTCACCGCCTGAAAATCCTACATTTAAATCTCTTGTAAGATAAGACTCATCCATCTGCAAGATATCCATTGCTTCTTTTAAGTCACGCTTAAACTGCATAATTTTAAGCGGTTTTCCTGTAGTCTGTCTTATTGCATTTCTAAGGAAGCTCTCCAAAGAAATACCCGCTACCTCGTATGGGCTTTGAAATGAAAGAAACAGTCCTTTCTTAGCTCTTACATCCGTTCCATCTTCAAGTATGCTTTCTCCTTCAAGTTCAATATCTCCGCTTTTAACTTCATAAGCAGAATTTCCCATAAGAGTAAAACCTAAAGTAGATTTTCCTGCTCCGTTAGGTCCCATAAGTACATGGGTTTCTCCTGTACCTATAGTAAAATCAATATTTTTAAGTATATCCGCATCATCTATTGCTACTGATAAATTTTTAACTTTTAATAACTCTGACATAACTGCCTCCCAATTTATAATCAACAATTTTAATTCCTACTAATTTAGTGCGAATTCGATTTTTATATTATAACCGTTGTTAAAGAAAGTTTCAATAAGTTAGGAATGACTAATATAGGCATTTTTTAAGTTTTTTTATTTTGTTTGTGAATTTGTGCAAGAATTGAAGGGAACTAAGCTGTAGCAATCCTCTATCAAGGGGTGGCAAATACTTTTGATGCCATAATCTATTTTAAAAACAAAAACGCCCTTCTTTAATTTTAGAAAGGCGAGTGTTTATTTGTATTATATAAAATTTTTCTTTTTTGTTTTAATCAGTCAACAACATCTTATACACTTCTCTCTTAGGTATTCCTCTGTCCACAGCTACAGCCTTCATAGCCTCTTTTTTATCCATTCCCTTATCAAGGTAGAGTTTCATGTGTTCATTTATATCCATTTCCTGAAATGAGGCTTCCTTTTCCTTTTTAAGTTCTTCTATCTTTCTGCCCTCTATAACCAGTACAAATTCCCCGCGAGGCTCATTTTCTTCATAATAAACTAAAGCTTCTTCAAGTGTAGTTAAAAATACATTTTCATAAAGTTTTGTTAATTCTTTAACAATAGTCAATCTCCTGTTGCCAAGTACAGATAAAAGCTTAGCTATAGTTTTTTTGAGCCTATGTGGAGCTTCATAGATAATTATAGTTCTTGTCTCAGACTTCAGTTCCTCTAAAATAGCGGTCTTTTCTTTTTTATCAGCAGGAAGAAAAGCCTCAAATGCAAAACGCCTTGTGGAAAGCCCTGATAATGTAAGGGCTGTAACACAGGCTGCCGCTCCCGGCAAAGATGTAACCTCTACCCCCGCTTCATAGCACTGTCTTACAAGTTCTTCCCCTGGATCTGATATTCCAGGTGTACCTGCATCAGTAATAAGTGCAATATTCTCCCCCCCAAGCATCCTGTTTACCAAAACTTTAGCCTTATCATATTTATTAAACTCATGATAGCTGGTAAGCGGAGTCTTTATCTCAAAATGATTAAGCAGTTTTATAGAATTTCTGGTATCCTCTGCTGCTATTACATCTACTTCTTTAAGAGTTATTATTACTCTGAATGTAATATCCTCCAAATTGCCAATAGGTGTGGCACATAAATACAACTTCCCTGCCATATTTTCCCTTTCTAGTATCTGTAATCTCTAATCATTTCTTCTGTATATTTCATATCTTTATCATAAACTACAAGCGGTTTTTCCACAGTAAGCCTCGGTTTTCCATACTTTACAGCTTCAACAAGCACCATATTTGGCACTTTATCAATCTGCGGATATACTAACCTCATTCTTTTAGGCTCAAGTTTGTATTTCCTAAGATTTTCAAATATTTCAGGAAGCCTGAACGGACGATGTACCATAAAAAATCTCCCATTTGACTTTAATAAATAAGCCGCAGCCTTCACTACATCTTCAAGTGTGCATAATATCTCATGCCTTGCTATCTGTTTAGGTGATTGAGGATTAGTTATACCATGCTCATTTATCATATATGGCGGATTAGATGTAACCACATCAAAACTCTGTCTATCAAATAACTTATCTACCGACTTAATATCCCCGACCACTATATCAACATTGGTAAGATTATTACAGGCTACACTTCTCCTTGCCATCTCCGCACTTTCTTCCTGAATTTCAAGCCCCGTAAAATGATCCCCTTCAGTTTTTGCCCATAAAAGCAATGGTAAAATCCCTGTACCCGTGCCCAAATCTATAACTCTATCACCTCTTTTAGCATAAGCAAAGCCTGATAAAAGTACTGCATCCATACCAAAGCAGAACTTATCAGGCGACTGTATAATATGAAGTCCGCTTATCTCAAGGTCATCAATTCTCTCTCTGTCCTTCAGTTCAAATTCCATATTTTTCCCTTTTAATCTAAATGTGCCTTTCTCTCGGCTCTTTCAAGTGCTTCCAAAGCCTTAATTTCAGATGATTCTATTTCTCTATCCTGTCTCTTTTTCTTAGGCTTAAATTTTAAATCTGCCGCCTTATATTCTTTAATTTCCTTAACTCCGCTTTCATTTTCAATAATTACCTTAACAAGCTGCTTTAAGGCACTTACAGAACTTACTTCACCCTTAAATCCCTCAACAGTCTCCACTATATCTCCCACATCAGGAAGGGTTGAGTTAAGGTACTCATAGGCCGCCTCTTCATTTTTAAGACAGCACATAAGTCTGCCACAGGCACCTGATATTTTACTCGGATTAAGCGAAAAATTCTGGTCTTTAGCCATTTTTATTGAAACAGGAATGAACTCTGACAAAAATGTATGACAACAAAGCGGTCTACCACAGATTCCCACTCCGCCCTTCATCTTAGCCTCATCTCTTACACCAATCTGTCTAAGTTCTATCCTCGTCTTAAATATAAAAGCAAGATCTTTTACAAGCTCTCTAAAATCTATTCTTCCGTCAGCGGTAAAGTAAAACATCACCTTATTATTGTCAAAGGTATATTCACAGGCTATAAGTTTCATGGCAAGCTCATGTTTTCTGATCTTTTCAAGACATACATCAAAAGCTTCTTTTTCTTTCTCTTTGTTTAACTTATTTATTTCATCATCTTCAGGAGTTGCTATCCTTATGACTTCTTTAAGAGGCTGAACTACCTTGCCTTCTTCTATTTCCTTTCTGCCTACGGCTACAAGTCCATATTCAATGCCTCTGGCAGTTTCCACTATTACATGCATTCCCGCCTTTATATCAAGATTTTCAGGATCAAAAAAATAAATCTTTCCCGCCCTTTTAAATCTTACTCCGATTACTGTTACCATATTTCTCCAATCTATCTAAATTTATTTATCTTTCATATACATCAGCATTATTTCTATAGCTGTATCAAACTTAACATTTGCATCCAATCGCTTTTTTGTCTTTTCCATGCTCTCCAAGGCTTTTTCTATAGAACTGTAATCTCTCTTAGCTATCTGTTCATTTAAATACTTGTATTCCTCTCTGAAAAGTATCTTGTTGGCATCGCCTGTAGTCTTTAGCACAAGCAAATCTCTAAACCAAAGTATCATAAGCTCTATACAATCTTTTATTTCTTTCTTATAACCCTCAAGATTAATTATGCTCGCAATTTCTTCGGTTATGGTTTCCTTATCAAGATTTCTTAAAATCTTTACTACCAAATTTTTCATCTCAAGAAAATCTTCATCACAAGCATATCTTACAGCCCTGCCTACATTTCCTGCTGAAAATTTAGCCGCCATATCTGCTACATAATCAACTACGCCATAATTTTCTATAAGATACTCTTTTATCACATTTGCAGCTATAGGCTTTATATCCAGTGTCACACACCTTGATCTTATAGTAGGCAACAGCCTATTTTTATTTGCAGAAAGCAAAATTATTATAACATATTCAGGAGGTTCCTCAATGGTTTTAAGAAGGGCATTTTGAGCCTGCTCATTCATTTTCTCCGCTTCTTTAACTATATATACCTTATACTTTCCATAAGGGAAAATATCACTCGTACTTACCAATTTTGTACGAATTTCCTCCACACTTATTGTAGTAGACTTATCCGGCTCTATGTAAATAATATCAGGGCTGTTGCCGTTATCTACCTGTTTGCAGATAATCTGTTTTTCTTCATCAGTACCCTTGCCGCAGCTAAGTATCATTTTGGCAAATTCCCTAGCTATGAAAAACTTTCCCATCCCCTTTTCACCTTCAAAAATATAAGCATGCGAAAATTCTTCTCTTAAAGCGGCAGTCCTCATATATTCTACAAGGCCTTCCCTGCCTAAAATATTCGTATTCATATCCGTCTCCTGTATCAGGTAAAAATATCCAACAAAAGTCCCTGAATCTCATCTACTTTTCCAAGTATACTTATAGCATCCTTTTCATCTTTTACAAGCTCCTCTGCAAGCTCATCAAGCTCTTTATCTATAACTCTTATTATACCATAAACTCTATGTCTTCCACGCCTATCCAAATAATTTTCCCTTGAAAATTCGTGACTTCTGGTAAGTACCTCATTAAAAAATTCTTTGATAAGACCTCTATAATGCTTCAAATCCCTTATGTCCATATGTTTTTTAAGCTTTTTGCCTTCCATTGTTATGGAATTTATCATAGCATTAAGTCTTTCAGCCAACGAATTATCCTCTATGTTCTTTATAAGGGTAAATTTAAATTGCCCGTCATCTGTTCTGGCAGTCTTTTCTACTTCTGTAGTTGGCTGTACTGTAATTGGGTTTATCTTAATATCCATATTAGTTTTCCTTTATAAAAGCAGTTATTTTATCTACACAAGTTTCCAACTCATCATTTTTAAATCTAAATTTTATATCTATTTCGGAAAGTTTAAGATTGTCCTCACTAAAATCTGCATTATCGGCTAAAAATCTCCTGCAAAGTTCTGCAACATTAGGATTAATCTGTTTTTCCTCTCTTTTAACAGCCCGTTTTATAAGCTCAATATCTGAAACTTCTATATAAACAGGTTTTACCTTGTCATTTCCAAGATATTTTCTTATCTGATTAAAACCTGCCAATGTATTAATGCAAATATAATCACCTGTCATTAAATCTATATTACCGTCATTTACAGTGAAATAATACCATGGACCGTCTATAGTATTAAAACAGCGCTCTTCTATCACCTTTCCGTCACTTCTAAACTCTTTAAGCTTATCTTCAGTTACAAAATGGTACTCAACTCCCTCTATTTCCTTCTTACGCATAGGGCGTGTTGTATAAAGGACAACTTCTTTTAAGTTAAGCTCAGTATTTTCCAAAAGTTTCTTATATATGCTATCCTTGCCTGTTGCACTCTTGCCCATAAGCACATACAAATATCCCATTTCCGTCTATTCCTCCATAAATCTCTATGCCGGTAAGCCTTGCAGCCTTTATTTGATTAATAATATCCTCTCCAATCACTTCACCCGGCACTAAAAGAGGAATACCCGGTGGATAAAAATACACATAGTCTGCTGAAATAAGCCCTTCTGAATCTTCAAGCTTTACTTTTCTGCCATATTTAACCGAAAGGTTTACCGCCTCAGAAGGAAGTAGTTTTCTTTCAGGCAAAATTCCACTTCTTAAAGTATAATCAAATTTTCCTTCATTATCAAGTTTAAAGAAGGTTTTGTCTTTATCCAACTTAAAAAGAGCCTCAGAAAGTCTTTCAAAGCCTTCATCAGTATCGAAAACACTTGTCATTGCAATTACATAATCCTTAGACTTCATTTCCATAACAAGGCGGTGCTCATCATAAAAATACTTGTAAAGCCCCGCTCCTGAATCAACTCCGGCAGTAATAACCAATTTTCCGTAATCATAAGCATAAAAATTTTTAGGCGTATAAATTTTTATATTTTCTAATACAGCCATTTTATTTCTAAAATTAATAAGTCTGTCTTTATACTCTTCAAAAAGCTTTTTCCCATACTTTTCTACAAGTTTTAAGCTATTTTCCATACCGGATAAAAATATATATGAAGGACTTGAGGTTTCAAGTAAATTAAACTGTCTGCGTATTCTCTTAATTATATTCTTATCTTCAAGGCAAATATGTAAAATTGCAGTCTGTGTATAAGAAGGCAGGGTTTTATGAAGGCTCTGTACTACAAAGTCCGCTCCTCTTCTTACGGCTGTTTCAGGAAAATATTTATCAAAACCGAAATGTGCTCCATGTGCCTCATCAACCATAAGTAAAGCCCCGTACTTATGGCAAATATCTGCTATTTGCCTGATATCAGAAACAATACCTTCATAGGTTGGTGAAGTTATGACTACAAGTTTAATAGAATTATCTTCATTCTTTCCTTTTTTGCACTCTTTGTCTATAATTTTACAATTAGAATTATAAATTTTTAATTCTTTCTCTATTTCTTGAGGTTTAATACTCTGATATATGCCAAGTTCATCAATTTCTCCTGCAAGATAATGAGGTACAAGTCCATATAGTTCCACTCCATAATAAACCGACTTATGACAGTTTCTGGCTATAAGCACAGAAGCCCCCCTGTCTATAAGACCAAGTACGGAAAGTATTGCTCCGGTACTTCCATTTACTGAGTAAATGCTTTCTTTTGCTCCATATAATTTAGCTGCAAGTATCTCTGCATTTTTTATTATGCTTTCCGGATTATGGAGATTATCAAAATTATCAATCTCAGTTATATCTATATCATAAGGTGTTAAGTTCTCATCCCAAAGTCCATATCTTTTAGCAAGTTCAGTATTTCTCTTATGTCCCGGCATATGAAAGGGATAAAAATTACTATTTTTGTGGTTTATAAGGTTTTTATATATATTATTCATTCTGCCTTCCTACATACAAAATACCCCTTCCAAAGTCAGAAGGGGCAATTAATCAATTAATATGATTTTAAATAAAGTTTATTTGCTTTATCATTCAGCCTATCTTGTTTTTCTCTTAAACAAAAGCCCTAATCCTACAAGAGTAATTCCAAAAAGTCCGACTACATCGGTATTCACTCCACCGGTTCCCGGAAGTTTTGTATTTCCTTGAGGAGTTACATCATCATCAACAGCAACTTCATCTTCTGTTTTTACTGCTCCTTGTGGAGTTATATCCTCATCAATCTCCATTTCTTCTTTATTATCAGAAATATCTTCATCTTCAAGGTCGGCTATACCTGTTTCATCAGTATTGTCATTATCCGGAGTTGTAACAACATCAGCAGTTCCCTGTGGTGTTGAATCTGTTGGAATATCAACAATATGAGGATTTGACGGTATCTGTTCATTCGGTGTCGGTACTACAGGAGTTGTCGGTTCAGTAGGATTCGGTATTGGATCAGCAGGGTTTGGCATTGGATTTGGTGTTGGGTTTGGTGTTGGGTTTGGTGTTGGGTTTGGTGTAGATTCCTGTTTAGCAATTTTTTCATAAATAAATATTACTTCTAAATCCTTATCAACCTTAACTGTCACTTTCCCATTAACGGAAACTCCAGTTTTATCTCCTACAATAATTTCTTTAAGTTTCCAGCCGTTTTCAGGTTTTTCAGAGATTTCAAATTCACTGCCTATAGCTACTTCTGATACACTTCTTTCCTTTTCATTTTCAAATCTGTCTTTAACTGTTATTTTAACTCTCTTAATCTTAAAAGTAAATGATACTTTAAATATAGTTTCATTAACAGTCCCAAAATCAGGTTTTGTATCAACTGTTTTTGTATCTTCGGTTGTAATCCAGTTTTCATAACCTATATCAGCCTTAGGGGTAAAATCTTTCTTTTCACCCCTCTGTACTTTTACAACCGGTTGTGAAATGCGGTTTTCCTCTGTATCATCTTCATTTAGATAGATATTTTCTACCACAATATCTACCATATCTTTTTCATAGAAAAATTCAATCTTTTTAGTATCACCGAAATGACCTGTTGCTTCAGTTACAACTACATCATCTATCTTTATTTCTTTTAGTTTCCAGCCAACTATTTCTTTCTTGACAAAAACATAGTCCGTACCTTCTTTACCTGAACGCTCATCTATAGCTTCAAAATCAGTATCATCTGCATTATATCCCAAATAAATATGTGCAGCTTCTTTAAATACTCTTCCTTCAGGCTGCTTTGTATAATAATAATCTACAACGGTTTCCTGTCCTTTAACATCAAATAGAATAGTTTTACCTGTATTATTTACATCAGAACCGTTAACTGTAACCTTTATAAGTTCATATTCTGAAGTTGTCTTATTATCAGTATAAGTCACTTTATCACCAAAATACTTATCTGAAATTTTGTCAAGTTCTTCATCAGTCACCACACCAAGAACTGAAGTATAATGAGCTTTTACAATTATTTCGGCTTTCTGTAAATAGTAGAAGTGAATTGCTCTTTCACCGGTAGGAAGAGATTTAATCTCATAGTTACTGCCATTCTTTTCTACCACTTTCCACTCACCGCTTTTACCCTTAGTTTCAATTTCATCCTTTGTAAGCGGTTGTGGAATATTCTTTATTTCTGAATTTTTCCTTATTGTAATATCTGCATTCTCTCTGTATACTTCTTCGTCATTAAAATGGTCATATACCTTAACAACTTCTTTTGAGAGTATATATTCAAAATCTGCATAATTAGGCTCAGTTTCCTTTTCTGCCTTTATCCTTTTAGAAGCAAAACTCTTTGCAGTGTAAAACTCAACATCATCAGGATATCCCGAAACACCTTTTTTATTATCTAAGTCTGCCTCTGATAACGGAGTATATTCCCTTTCCTCTCCTATATCAATTATCTCTTCCAATCTATCAACATTTATATCTGCTGAATTATCTGTTTTAAATATATCGCGTACTACAACTTTACCTTTCTTTGACAATACAGGTTTCTTTTTGTAAATAAATACTATTTCAGTATCTTTTTCCAAAACTCCCGTTATCGGTAAATTTCCTGTATATCTTTGATTATCTACTGTAGCACTCTCAAATATCCAGTCATCTTGTTCTTTCTTATTCTCTGAATATACAAAGCCTTTTGCAAAAGTTGCAGTTTCTTCTGAATTATTCTCACCATATTTATGGATAACAGTGAGTTTATATTTAATTTCATCAGGTCTTACTCCTGACTTAGGGAATAATGTTTTAAGATTTTTTCCTTTAAGCTTTCCAATCTCTTTTCCTGCTTTATCAAACTCTTTTACACCATAGCTGACAAATGAATTTTCTGCTTCATCTGCCGGATAAGCATATTTTCCTGCATAAGTTCCCGTATCTTCTTCCGTCTTAATTAATTCCGGAACATTTCCCGTGTAATCCTCATCATTTCCTTTTCCTAAAATCTTAGCATTTTCTTTTACTGTAACTCCATACATTAAAGAAATTGTCTCTCCTTTAGAAATTCCGTTCTCAATAGTCCAACTAAAACTCTTATCTGCTTTATTATATCTAATCTCAATATTACCAAGACCATAGTTTTCTTCTGTTGAAATAAACTTAATATTACCGTCCGCTTCGGGTTTTGCTTCAAGTACAATTCTGTTTCCGCCAATATTTACAATTATATTTTTATTTTCATTCAGTTCTACAAATTCAGATAACTTATCATAAAGTTCAATATTTACAGGTTTATATGTAAATTTTTCATTACTAATCAAATCATTGTAAATTACCTCATATACTTTATCTCCAATCCCTGCCTTAGTTCCATTGTAGTAACGATCCTTAAATAAAGCTTTATTAAGCAGACTACTTTCTTTATCTTTAACATTTATAGTATATAATTTATTATTAAATGTCCTTTTTTTAAGTAATTCAGCTTCTTTAAGTACAGAATTTTCATTTATTATATTTGTCTTTCCCTCTTTTACTATTTTTCTCCACTTAGGACTATATTTGTGATTAGTATAACCTTTAATTAATCCGTCACCATACATTGACTGTGCATCACCTGAAAATATAAATTTTCCATTATCTGCTTTTTTATAATACCGGCACTTCACATCTTGTGTATACGATTCCCAATCATAACCCGGAATCTCATCCTGATCAGAATATAATGTATATGGTTTTTCCAAAGGTATATAATCAACACTCGGATCTCCATCGGTAATTAAAACTGCTATCTTTTTCCTATCTTTTTTATGCAAATAACTAAAAACTTTTCTCGCACCTCTAAAACCGGCTGTCATGTTACTTCCTGCGGTATTATCAACTATTTTTTTGGACATTTTATTATAATCTGCATACTCTTCAACAGCTTTATCTATATCAGAAGATTTAAACACAGATGAAATATAGTAGTCAGGATTACTGAAACTAAGTTTATTACCATTATACCCTACAAAAGTAACACTGTTATTTGACTTATCATTATCATTTCCTAAAATATTATAGATCAGTCCTTCTCTCTTGCCGTTTCCCAATACTTCTATTAAATTACTCCAGCCTTCATCCTCATTCATAGAAGCTGAAGTATCTACTACAAACACTACATCTGTATTAGTTAGTAACATTTTCTTATCATGTTCAAAACTTTTATCTTTAACTGACAAAGTTATATCATAAGCATTCTCATCGGTTCTTTCAGCCTTTTTACCTAACTTTAACAAAGAACCTGATATATCATCTGTTGTGTATTCCTTTTTTATCTCATTATTTTTTATTCCTTCTGCCCATGCAGAAATACCTCTAAAACTTGTAAGTAAAACGGTAATTGCGAATATAGCTGCAATAATTCTCATTCCTTTAGAACTTTTCCCTGTTAATTTCATTTTGTCCTCCTCAACATTTCAAAAAACTATGTTACAATTTTATCTCTATATAGTTTCATTTTGGTTACATTTTACATTTATGTCAAAATATTGATATATTATTTAGTATTATTTGATATTTTTTCACAACATAAACCTATTGCAATACTATGTTATATGGTTTTTATCAAATTTAAATCTATAAATATAGCTTTAATAGTTATAAATGCACAAAAAAATATCGTAACTATACTAAAATTTAAGTTACGATATTTTTGTATCAATTATTTTTTTATAACTGTCTAAATATATAAAATTTTCTGTAATCTCCTGTTTTCCACATCTTTCCTTGCCAAATAAAGTGCATCCGATGCTGCAAAATCATCAAAAATACTTCTTCCATAACCTGTGTCATTTACAGAAACCGTCTCTTCAGGTTTAGCCAAATTATTGCTTTCTACTGTCACCTTCTTTTTACTTGCTATAGGTTTATTACTTGTATTAGTCTTTTTAGTTTCATTCTTAGCTCTCTTTTTATCAACCGATTCATTAAATTCAGTTAATACATCTATGACTGCCTCTCTGTTTGCTATCTGCTCATTCATCATCTGATTTTTACGGTAAGTACTGCTTTCCCTAAAAGCTTTTCCCGAATTTCTCATATTCGGTTCATTTACCTGATAAGTATTATTAGGTTTTGGTACTATATTTTCTACACCTGTTATTCCTGATTTACGGTTATTCTTCTTATTTTTCTCAATTTGATTTGCAATAAATATTATAACAATTACTAATATAATGAAAATTTGCATATTATTTTACATCCTTTCTTCTCTAATAAGTAAGCTTATTAAGCCAAATTCCTTTTTTTACCATAATAAACCCTATCATACATTTTAAGAGGCTTACAAGCTGAACAAATAAAAATACCATTACTATGTTTAATGCTGTAAAATGAACTAAGATATAAGCAGACGGTACGGATACCGCACACATAAACACACTGTCAAATAAAAATGTAATAAATGTCTTTCCTCCTGAGCGTATAGTAAAATAACAACAGGTTTCAAAGGCATATATAGGCATACAGGCTGCTGCCACCCTGATAAATGAAGATGCAAGAGCTTTTATCCCATCAGTTGTATTATATATCATCGGAAAGAAAGGAGCAAACATTAAAAGTATTAAAGCTGTAATAATACAAATAATTTCTGTAAAAAAAATCAATTTTACAGAATACTCTTTCGCTTCTTTCATTTCTCCCGCACCAAGCCTTCTACCTAAAATTATGGAAATTGCACTTCCCATCGCTATAATTCCCACATTAAACAAATTTGAAATAATTTGGGATATATTCAAAGCTCCAACTACATCAAGACCTCTTACAGAATAATTTTGAAGTAGGGCTGCTACTCCCATTGACCACAGAGTTTCATTCAATATAAGAGGTGTACCCTTTGCAAGCATATCTTTTGTTAATGGAAGAGGTATTTTAAAATTCTTAAATGCTCCTTTAATAAATGGCTGGCGTTTGCTATGGGTATGTGTCCATATAACTACAACTGCCATTTCCACATATCTTGCTATAATTGTAGCTATAGCGGCACCTGCTACTCCAAGTTTAGGTGCTCCGAGCTTTCCATAAATAAGTACATAGTTTAGTGAGAGGTTGACAATAACCGAAACTATACCCGCCTTCATAGGAACTATAGTTTCCTCAGAACATCTTAGCGTATCTCCATAAGCTTGTGCTATGGCAAAAGGCGGCAGTCCTATAAGCATATAAGAGAGATATATTTTAGCCTGCCTATGTGTTTCTGCTATTGCATCATTATCTCCGGTTTTACTGTGTAAGTATAATTTAATAAGTTCATTTCCAAAACATAAGAAAACAGCCATACTTGCTGCCACTATAACTGTAATCACTATAAGTTTATAACGAAAGGTATAACGGATACCCTCTGTATTTCTTGCTCCATGAAACTGGGCAGTAAATATACCTGATCCCGCCACGCCGCCAAATATACAGAGGTTAAATACCATAATAAGCTGGTTTACTATAGCAACACCGCTCATTTCATTAGTACCGACCCTGCCCACCATTATATTATCTATCATATTTACAAAGTTGGTTATACCGTTTTGTACCATAATGGGTACAGCTATAGCTAAAATCATAGCATAAAAACCGCGTTTGCCTATTAATTTTCTTTTCAAATTATTACAACTCATCGTTCTCCTTAGCCTGTCCCATAAATTCTTCCATAGTGACAGAAGTTTCACTGCTTATTCCATCTCTTTTTATTACCTTTAATACTGTCTTACATATTATTTTAATATCAAGTAAAAGACTTATATTGTCTACATATTCTACATCATAGCGAAATTTTTCTTCCCAGCTTATTGCATTTCTGCCATTTACCTGGGCAAGTCCTGTAAGTCCCGGACGAACTTCATGTCTTCTTGCCTGAATCTCATTATATCTTGTTAAATATCTCACAAGCAACGGTCTAGGTCCAACTATCGCCATATCCCCTTTAAGTATATTGATTAGTTCAGGGAGCTCGTCAAGCGAGGTATTTCTGATAAATTTCCCATAAGATGTGAGTCTAACCTCATCCGGAAGCAACTTACCATTTTCATCTTTTTTATTATTCATACTCTTGAATTTAACCAGTTTAAATATCCTGTTGTTCTTTCCCGGTCTTTCCTGAGTAAAAAATGGATTGCCGCCCATTTTAACTGCACCAACTATAGTGAGTATAATAAGTACAGGAGACAACAGTAGTATAGCTATCAGGGATAATAAAAAATCTGTTATCCTCTTAAAAAAGTTTCTATACATACATACCTCCAAAATTTTTAATTTTATTCTCCCAATCGGCTATAAGTTCAGCTTATATATTTTTCTACTTGCACCTGTATGCGATAATAAGCACTGTTCCTTTTCCTTGATATTTTTTAATCTCATACCTTTCAGGGAAGGCTTCTATAAGCTTAGGCAGCTTCAAATAGCCAAAAGTACGCACATCGAAGTCAGGGCGTACACGCTTTATAAACTGCCCTGCCGAGCTTACATTTACAAACCCTTCATCATCCTGATATTTATCAGAAGCTATTTTTAATAGATTATGTATTTTCTCTATATCATAACCCTCTATAGCTATATCTTCTTCATCTTCATATTCTTCTTTAAGAATAGGCAGTTTAAGCTCATTTGCTCTTCCAAGATTCTCAATAAAAATAAATTCATCACAACTGTTCCTAAAGGCTTCAGGAGTCTTTTTTTCTCCTACTCCAATTACATATACACCTGATTCATGTAAGTTTATTGCAAGAGGCGTATAGTCACTGTCACTTGCAACTATCACAAAAGCATCATACATTTTCTTATGCAGTAAGTTCATAGCATCTATTACAAGTGCCATATCCGTGGCATTTTTTCCATTTACATAATCAAATTGCTGTTCCGCTTTTATAGCAAGTCTTTTAAGTTCTTTTTCCCAATTTTTAAGCACATCCTTACGCCAGTTACCATAAGCTCTTTTAACTACTATCCTTCCATGTGTTGAAATTTCACCGATAACATCCTCAAGTTTGGTTATCTGAGTATTATCTGCATCAATCAGCATAACCATTCTTTGTAAATTTTCCATTTTCAGTCTCCTTCTATAATTCTTTCAATATACCTTCAAAATATAACTGTTCATAATCGCCTGACGCACTTAAAAATACAGCTCTGGTAGCAAGCTCCATTGCTTCTTTTATAGAAGTCTGAAAACCCCTCCCCTTTAGCAATCCATCTAATAAAAGTGCTGCATATACATCACCTGTACCACTATAATTCCTGCTTATTTTCTCAGTTTCATATTGGTATATATCACCATTATTATCTATAGCCATAACCAATAACTTATTATTTACTGTTTCAATACCTGTAATTATCACATTCTTACGGTATCTTCCATAAAGAATAATCAAAAGTTCCATTATCTCTGTACGCACATACGGTCCTTTACGATATGGTTTCTCAGCTAACATAAAGGCTTCTGTAATATTTGGTGTAAGATAGTCACAATGACTTATAAGTTCCTTCATAACCTGTGGATAATCTTCAGGAAGCTTACTATAAAGTTTTCCGTTATCGGCCATAGCCGGATCCAATATAACCGGCTTAGGCTTTTTATTTTCCAAAAACATTGTAAGAAGTTCAAGCTGTTTTTTCCCAAAAGCATAACCTATAAGTACCGCATCATATTCTACATTCATAGATTCCCAAGAACTAAGTATGCCCTTCATTCCTCCTGCAAAATCAAGGAAAGCTATATCTTTGCTTATGCCTGTATGTGCTGAAAATATTGCAGTCGGAAGTATGGATACTTCATAGCCCGCAACTGCCAATATCGGAAAAGCTACAGTTGTAGAACATTTCCCATAACATGAAATATCCTCTATCAATAACACTCTTTTCTGTCTCATACTATCCCCCAACGAATTAAGCATAAATTATTAACATATCACAAATAATTTATGTCTGATTTTCAATCATTCCAAGTTTATCACAAATCCTGTAGTTTTACAATTACATCTGATGTCGCACCACTTTATATTCATCTCCGGATCTGTAATATGGACATTCCTTAAATTTATTTGACATTATTCTATAAAAATCATCCTCATCCATATCCTGTACACAGATATAAGCCTCTTCATCCTCATCATATACATAATTATTACAATCTTCACAAGCATAAGACATAAAAATATTTACCTCCAAATTTTAAAAAGTGGTGCAGACTCAAAGCCGCACCACTTCTATAATAAAAGTGATTTTTTTATTTTTCAATCTTTTTTCTTACCAAGAAATACCACAAAGT
>CAUTOC010000050.1:0-15896 GCA_963539695.1 uncultured Catonella sp.
TCAAATTCAAGCTTTTCTATTTCATTCTTATATTTTTTTATTACCTGTGTAAGATTTAGGATTAGTTCAAATACCTCATCATTTTTAGTAGATATCGGCTTATTAAATACTGCCGCATTATAGTCTATACCGTTAACTACAGGAACATTTTCTTTTTTTCCCGTAATACTGCCAACCATAATTCCGTCTTTATCAAAGCAAATAAATTCTCCCATATACGGCAGACATCCCACAACTTCTTTTTCAATAATTGCAACAGTTAAACTATGTAAGTCTGTAAAATCTGCTTCAATTTCATCCACAAAAGGAATGGTTATGCTCTTATCGTATTTAAGTCTTAAATATGTCAGTATTGTATTACCACCGACATAATATTTCTGCAATTCATTTTTAAGCTTATTTTCCGTATAATATGTATTTCCTTTTACTCTCACCCCCTCTAAGCTGGAAACTACAAATATTCCGGCAGCTATTAATACGAGTATAACAATCATAAAAATTATTATTTTAATCTTCTTTCGCATATATTCTCTCTGCCTATCTTAATTTCAAATTATATAATATCTATCTCACCCGTCTTTATTTTAAGACAGATTTATCACCTTGTTTCAAGGCATTTTTTGCCGATAACTTATCATAATATCTTATCTTTAATGATATATTTAAGAAAACCCCTATTTCTGCCAACATAATTATAATTGCAGTTCCTCCAAAGCTTATAAACGGAAGTATTACACCTGTAGACGGTATCTGATTTGTAACAACGAGCACATTTAACACTACTTGTACCCCTACCTGTGCCATTATCCCAATGCCTAATAGTGCTCCGTACCTGTCTCTTGCATTCTTTATTACAATCCACATTCTGTAAAGAATAAGACCAAAAATCAATATAATTGCAATTCCTCCAAAAATTCCAAATTCCTCACAAATAATGGTAAAAATCATATCATTATATGCTTCCGGAACCCTTCCATACTTTTGTTCACTCCCGCCAAGCCCTTTTCCAAAAATTCCTCCTGACGCAATCGCATAAAGTCCCTGTAAAATTTGTTGTCCCTTTTCACTTTCTTCTACATTTTCCCATATTTCAAAACGAACACTCCTATATCCGCCTTTAAGCTTCACAAACATTCTTACCAAAAAGTAGGTTGTACCTGCCAGTATTATATAAGGTGACAGTCTTTTTGAATTAGTAAAAATAATAGCTCCATATATAGCTGCAACAATCAAAGCCGCACTAAGATTTTCTTTAGCAATCAAGAAAATTAACGGTAGTACTAAAAATATATCTAAAAAAAATTTCAATATCGTACTTTTATTTCTGGATTTTTTTGCACAAGTATAAGCACCGAAAATTATAACTACGAATTTTGCAAGTTCGGAAGGTTGCAGCGGTACCCCCATTACTGTAATCCATCTTTTTGCACCGTTATTAATGTCTGCAAAAAAACTTGTATATCCCTGCAAAATAGTCATAAAAAATAATGCTATCCCCGGAACGGATAAAACAAATGAATCTATTCCTATGGTTTCTCTAATAAATCTCGGCAAAGGAAATTTAAACCTTATTCTAAATATTTTATAATTCACCAAAGAAAAGACAAACATACAGACAACCCCTATTCCTATTGTCATCATCTGTCTTTTCAAGAAGTATGCAGACTCAAGATTCTTGCTTTTGGCTATATACGCACTTGAACTGTATACGATTATCAGCCCTATCGCACAAGCAAACAAGATGAGAAAAGCAAGATTAAAATCATAACATCTTATTACAGTATTTTTTTTATTTTTAATGTTTTTATTTTTTCCTATTTCCGCCTCCGCCTTCCTTTTCATAACATTACCAACCATTTCCATTTTCATCTACAATGCAATAAATCCTACAAAACATAAAATTATTGTTATAACTGTAAACATTGTCACAATCCTTGTTTCTTCAAATCCTGAAAGTTCAAAATGATGATGAATAGGTGACATTTTAAATATTCTTTTTCCATGTGTAAGCTTAAAATAACTTACCTGAATCATTACTGATAATATCTCCGCCAAATATATAAATGCAACTATAACTATAAACAAAGGTATTCTTAACATAAATGCCGCCGCTGCTACAAACCCTCCTAAGGCAAGAGAGCCTGTATCTCCCATAAAAACCTTAGCCGGATATGTATTAAATATCAAAAATCCAAGCAGAGTCCCTACCATTATCATAGCCGTATGCGAAACATTAGAACCCACTTTTATTGAAAGCACCGCAAAAAACATTGTAATTATTAAAGTAACTGTTGTTGCAAGCCCGTCCAATCCGTCTGTAAAGTTTGCACCGTTTACAGTTCCAAGCACTGTAATAAATACAAACGGTATAAATAAAATCCCTAATCTCCAAAGCCCTTTTCCTGCCGTGAAAGGTATCACTACATCCATCAAGTCAGGGTAATTATACATAATTATATAAGCAAAAACTGCCGTTACTATAATCTGAAGTCCCAACTTTTGCCATGCTTTAAGCCCTAATGAGCGTTTTAGTACAAGTTTTATATAATCATCCAAAAAACCAATAAGCCCAAATCCTACCGTAAGCAAAATCACCGGAAATATTTCCGGTTCATGTGCCGCATAGGCAAACCCTACCGCCGCAAACACTGCAAGCATTACTATCCCGCCCATCGTAGGTGTACCCGCTTTTTTTAGGTGACTTTTCGGACCCTCTTCCCTTACAAACTGCCCAAACTTCATTTTATGGAGAATCGGGATGAATACAGGACACAGAATCACTGTAAGCACAAATGAAATAAATGCAGGCAAAAACACACTTAATGAAAACATCTTAATTACTCCTTCACTTTTTCAGGATAAATCCCGAGAACTTTAAATACTTTATCAACAACTTCTCCTGCAAGTGCAGATGCTATTCCGGTTGCAGCCTGATCCTCTACCTTAGGTTGGTCTACAACCACATATACAACAGCCTGCGGATTGTCATAAGGTGCACAACCTATAAAAGAAAGCACATAATTAGTTTCAGATCTGACTGTCTTTCCATTTATCTTATCAAGTTTTTGGGCAGTTCCGGTCTTTCCTGCAAGCTTATATCCTGCCTTTTTAGCTCTCCACCCCGAACCTTCTTCCACTGTTTTATACAAAGCTTTACAAATAAATTCTGATGTATCCTTTGTTACAGTTTTCTTCATCACTACAGGCTCATTCTTCTCAACTACAACACCTGCATCATCTACAAACTCTTTTACAAGATGAGGCTTATAATATGTTCCCCCATTTATAAGAGACGAAAAACCGGCAGCCATTTGTATCATTGTAACCGAAACACCTTGTCCAAAACTGCTTGTTGCAAGTTCTACCGGATTTAACTGTCCCTCATTATAAGCCAAACCTGTAGTTTCTCCCGGAAAATCTATTCCTGTCCTGCTTCCTATTCCAAAAAGTTCCTGATACCTCGCAAAATCTTTCTTACCAAGCCTTCTTACAATCTGCATTATTACATCATTACATGACTGTTCAAGACTCCCTGATAAAGAAATCATTCCATGTCCGTCTCTTTTTACACAGCGTATTCTTCTGTCCAATATTTCTTCAAAACCGTCACAGTAAAATTTTTCCTTCTTTTTGATGACATTTTTTTCAAGACAGGCAGCTACTGTAAACGGTTTAAATGTAGAACCCGGCTCATATATATCACTTACACAATAATTTTTCCAAATGTTGCTAAGTGCCTCAAGCTTTTTATTCTCATCCATAGCGGCTATCTCTTGTTCGCTAAAGTACTGAGTAAGATCCCTCGGATTATTTAAGTCACAGCCTTTGTCGGATGCCATTACATAAATTTCTCCATTATTAGGATTCATAACTATGATTCCAATATTCTCCGCACCTTCATGTTTTTGGTAATCAGCTATAATATCTTCTGTAATCTTTTGTGCATCGGAATCTATTGTAGTCACTATATTTAAGCCGTTTTTAGCCTCAATTTCTGTTTCTTCCAATTCTAAATTAGAGTTAAAGTAAGCATATTTTACGCCATTTTTACCATTCAGCTTTGTATTATAGTAACCTTCTAATCCCCATTCAGCCAAATCTCCCGAATATGTAAATCCGATAAGGTCGCTTGCCAAATTTTTCATAGGATATGTCCTTTTATAATATCCTTCAAAACTATAACCTGCCACCATATCATTGACTGTATCTTTTATTTCTTTTTCAGTATTTCTTTTATTAAATTCGTTTACAGCTGCAATAAATTTTTCTTTCTCATCATAACTTATTTCTTTTTTTATAACTTGATACATAGATTCAGGATTGTCAGATATTATTTTGTTTAACTCATCAGCAGGTATATTAAAATATTCACTTACAAGTTTAACTGTCGGTTCCTTATAATCATTCTCTTTAGATAAAATTATTCTCGGCTCTAAAATAAAATTATATACCAAAACAGATTTCGCAAGTGCCACGCCACGCCTGTCTGATATATCTCCCCTTTTACAGATTATAGGTCTGCTGCTATAAGTCTGCTGTTTCAAATATTTCTTTTTATAACCGTCTCCATTTCCGTAAGCTACATATATTACCGCACCTGTTATATAAACAAAAGCCGCAAAAATAAAAAATCCCGTCATCCTAATTTTAGTCTTAAATTTAAAGCCCTTAAATAAAAATACTAAAAATCTAATCCATATACTTCTTTTCTTTTTTCTCCTTCTCCTCAAATTATCAGTCCTTTTTGACATCGTACTCCTATCCGGCATCAACCAGCCTAAAAACTCTCTCAATAAAGCTCAGTGCTTCATTTCCCTTCAGATTACCATACTGTCTTACATAACCGTTAGTAATACTCTTATATGTAAGCATTTGGTTTTCATAGGGATATACCATTCCATATTTTTCAATAGCTGTTTTTCTTATATTTTCAAGGTCAATACCACTGTAAAGATTATTTTCAGCATTATCATTTGCAGTCTTAATATTTCTTAGTTCAATATTAATTGCCCGTGTTTCATTTTCAGTCTGCTTAATTTCATTATATACTCTGATATAACCTACACAGATAAACACAAGCAAAGACGCTATAGCCATAAGCCCTACAAAACTGAATAAATCAATCGAAGGTGCTTGTTTTATCGAAACATATTTCTTTTGTATCCGTTTTGGTTTTCTTACTACTTCCCTATGTTCTTCAGGTAAGTATCTTCTTTTCGGAAGTGCATTACTATTTACATTTAAAGCCATAGAACCGCTTGTCAGATTTCTATTTCTTCTTATTTTTCTTCTTTCACTCATTATTTTCTCTCCTTCTGACAAAGACTCTAAGTTTAGAACTCTTTGCTCTTGGATTCCTTTCCATTTCTTCACTAGACGGTATTATCGGTTTTTTTGAAATTACAAATCCTTTTGTTTTCTTTCCGCATACACATATAGGGAAATCAGGCGGACAGGTACAAGGATTTTCCGCATTTTTAAATTTAGATTTTACAATTCTATCCTCCAAAGAATGAAAAGTAATTATTGCCATTCTCCCCTCATCTGAAAGTATATCAAGCATCCCTTCTATTGATTCCTCAAGAACTCCAAGTTCTCTGTTAAGTTCTATTCTGATTGCCTGAAATGTACGCTTTGCAGGATGTCCTCCTGTAAGTTTAAACTTCATAGGAATTGACGATTTAATAATCTCAGCTAATTCCCCCGTGGTTTCCACCAACTTATTTTCCCTAAAAGAAACTATTTTCCCTGCTATTTTAGCTGCAAACTTATCCTCTCCATAATCCCTTATAATACGCGTAAGTTCAGCCTGACTGTAGTAATTCACTATATCCTTGGCTGTTTTTTCCTGCCTCCTGTCCATTCTCATATCAAGCGGTGCATCCTCCATATAAGAAAATCCTCTTTCTGCCGTATCCAGCTGATGTGAGGAAACACCAAGATCTAAAAGTATACCATCAACCCGTTTTATCCCGATACCTTGTAAAACACTTATCATTTGAGCATAATTACTTCTTATGATTGTTACTCTATCACCAAATTCCAAAAGTTTCTCTCCTGCCGCCTTAATAGCAGCCTCATCTTGGTCTATACCTATAAGCTTTCCTCCTTTTGTCAGTCGCTTAGCTATCTCATAAGAATGTCCGCCACCGCCAAGAGTGCCGTCTACATATATTCCATCAGGCTTTATGTCCAATCCATCTATAACCTGTCCCAACATTATAGGAATATGTTTAAATTCCGAGTTCTCATTCATAAACATATTCCTCCTTTCAAATAATACTCTATAGAACCGGTCTTATTTTAATATTTTACAATTCAAGTTGAAGCCTATTACATAAAATTCAAGTTGTATTCAGCAAGTCGCTCCGCTATCTCATTAATGTTTCCAAGCTCTGCATTATTGCTATCCCAAAGCTCTTTATTCCATATTTCTATTTTCCCCATCATTCCAACTATCATAACATTTTTTTCAATATTTACCTTTTCACGAAGTGGTGCAGGTATAAGTGTTCTTCCTTGTTTATCTATTTCGCTCTCAACTGCCGAAGCCAAAAAATATCTTTGTAATGCTCTACTATCCTTATCTCCTCTAAGAGTAGAAAGCTGATTTACAAAGCTTTCCCATTTACCCATAGGGTACATGTATAAACATCCGTCAAGACCAAAAGTGATTATAAATTTATCTCCAAGTTCTTCTCTGAATTTGGAAGGAACGATAATTCTGCCCTTAGTATCTACTGTATGTTCATAAGAACCGGTAAACATTAAGAACACCTCCTCCCTTTTAAACCACTTTAGGTTACTTTTAAACCACTTTACTCCACTTTTGTAACATTTTATTATAATTTCAATATTTTTGCAAGGATACACATGTTCTGTTATCAGCTTTTTAGCATATAAAAAAAGCCTTCAATTCCCTATTTCAAAGGAAATTAAAGACTTTTTCATTCTTAAATATTAATTATTATTTTTTTATTTTTTTCTTAATGTATGCTCTATTATACAAAATTATACCGGTACTTACCAAAAATAAAGCAAAAGCAAGCAACTGTGATACTGCTATTCCGGTGTTGCCGATTTTAAGCTGGTCTGTCCTAAGCCCCTCTATTAATGCTCTTCCAAAACCATAGCCTCCCATATAAATTAGAAAAAGTTCTCCATCAAACTTCTTATGCTTTGTATATAGAAGTATTATTATGAGGATGAATAAATTCCAAACTGATTCATACAAAAAAGCCGGATGTACCTGAACAAATCCTACATAGCCTCCTTCTTCAGCCATTTCAAGCATTTTTCTTGTTATTGCATTCTGATTAACATCATAAGTAGAAAGACGCATTGCCAAAAAATTGTTAGTATAGTCACCAAAAGCTTCCCTGTTGAAAAAATTTCCCCACCGTCCTATAACTTGACCTGCAATAAGTCCTGCACAAGCTGTATCCGCAAGCAGTGCAAACTTTATCTTTTTTATTTTTGAATATACGAAAGCTGTAATTACACCACCTATAACACCACCATAGATAGCAAGCCCGCCTGCTCTCAAATTAAATATCTGTATCAGATCATCCTTATAATCATTCCAAGAAAATATTATATAATATATCCTTGCACCGATTATTGAAATAATTACTGCATACATAGCAAAATCAAGGTAAATTTCCTTATCCTGACCTGTTCTTGTTGCCTGAAAGCTTGCTACTATATAACCCATAGCTATGCCTATTCCAATTATTATTCCATAAAATGCTATGTCAAACCTGCCAAATACAGATATACTTCTAGGAAGATTTTCTATCATTATCCCGATGTTAGGGAAAGAAATCGCATCTAATGCAAACATAGGCTATCTCCTTATACATTGAAACGGAAAAGCACTATGTCTCCGTCATTCATAACATATTCTTTACCTTCACTTCTTACAAGTCCTTTTTCTTTAGCTGCAGCCATACTGCCACAAGCTATAAGATTATCATAGCTTACTACTTCCGCTCTGATAAATCCACGCTCAAAATCAGTGTGAATTTTCCCTGCCGCCTGTGGTGCCTTAGTACCGGCTGTTATAGTCCATGCTTTAGTTTCCATTTCGCCTGCTGTGATATAGCTGATAAGCCCAAGCAACTTATAACTGGCTCTTATAAGTTTTTCAAGCCCCGACTCAGAAAGCCCTAAATCTTCTAAGAAACTCTTTTTATCTTCATCATCAAGCTCGGAAATTTCCTGTTCTATCTGTGCACACACTACAAATACTTCTGAACCTTCCTTTGCAGCTATTTCTCTTACTTCTTTTACATACTGATTATTTGCTCCGTCATCGGTCAAATCGTCATCCTTTACATTCGCCGCATAAATGACAGGCTTTGCTGTAAGGAGATTGTAGTCAGCAAAGAATTTTTCTTCGTCATCATCTTCTCTTTCAAAAGCTTTTGCAAGATTTCCGGCTTCAAGGAAAGTTATAAGCCTTACTATCATATCAAGTTCTTTTTTATATATCTTATCTGCACTTACAGACTTAGCTACCCTGCTTTTTCTTCTTTCAAGCACTTCTATATCCGCAAATATAAGTTCAAGATTGATAGTATCTATATCTCTTTCCGGTGAAACAGAACCTTCTACATGAATAATATTGGCATCCTCAAAGCATCTTACAACATGTACTATAGCATCTACTTCTCTTATATTTGCAAGGAACTGGTTGCCAAGTCCTTCGCCTTTAGATGCACCTTTTACAAGTCCTGCTATATCTACAAATTCAATAGCAGCAGGTACTATTTTTCCTGAATTATGTATCTTACCCAGTACATTAAGGCGTTCATCCGGTACTGCAACCACACCTACATTCGGATCAATGGTACAAAACGGATAGTTAGCCGACTCTGCACCTGCTTTAGTTAACGAGTTAAATAATGTACTTTTGCCTACATTGGGAAGCCCCACTATGCCTAATTTCATTTCTATATTTACCTGTCCGAAAACCTTTGATTTATCAAGGTTTTCGCCTTTCCTTATTTTTTGTTTAAGTGAGATTATAAACAATATTTTCAAACTGATATTCAAACCGTTTATCTGCTGTTATATCAGAAGATATAACAAAGAGTCCAATGTAACTATGTATTATAGCATGGTGACTCTATTTTTTCAATCTGTACGATATATAAAGACCACTGCATAAAACAGAAAAAAGAGAAATTCTCTATTACATAAAATAGCGGCTATCTCTGCACCTGTGTGCAAAAACAGCCGCTAATGCGTTTCGCTAATTTATGTCAGGAATAAATCCTTATGAATGTCTTTCTTAAACTATCTCTATTTCTTTTTCCTCACTCCTTTACTGTCAACCTCGTATCCGTCTATTTGGGTATTTACCGCAAGTGTGCCGTCAGAATAGAAGTAATACCATTTCCCCTTTATCTTCACCCATTTTCCGGATTCAAGCAGTCCTTCCTTATTCAGATAGTAGATTTTTTCTTCTCCGTCTGCTTTTAAGTAAAGCCAGCCTTTATGTGCCTTAGCTCCGTCATAATATCTCCAACGGTTTCCGTCTTTGACCCGGCCTGTTTGAAGCACTCCGCTTTCATCAAAGAAATATACCATGCCGTTAATTGTCTGTTTTCCTGTCAGAGCTTTGCCGTCTTTATAGTAGCGATATTTTCCGGCATCATCTAAGGCAAAGCCTTGTGCCGTCTCCGTTGTGATCGTCAGCTTAATATATCGGCCGAGCATTGCAGATACTTCCGCACGGGTAGCAGTCCCTTTCGGACCAAATTTATTTCCGTCTATGCCCATCATAATTCCCGATTGCTGCATAGCTGTAACTGCCTCTCTGTACCCGCTTCCTATGCTTTCTTTATCTGCATAAATGCTTGCTTCACGGGATACAGGGAGATTATAGCCTGTCGCCTTTGCGTATCTTTCCAAGATGACCGCCATTTCTTCTCTTGTTATGCTTTTATCCGGTGCAAATGTTCCGTCTCCGATTCCGTAAACAATGCCCTTGCTGTGTGCCCATTCGATATATGGACGATAGGAGCTGTCATTTTGCACATCGGAAAAACTGTTTGTTTCATACTCCTTTATATTCATTCCGGCAAGTCTGCCAAGTGCTGTTACTAACATTGCCCTTGTCATTTTCTCATTGGGAGAAAATGTATTTTTCGTGCTTCCGGTAATAAGTCCTCTGCCTGCTACATAGTCGATATAATCTTTCGCCCAATGGTTTTTGGTGTCATCAAATTTTTCGGAAGGCACTGTATAGCCTACACCGTAGATAGATAAGTGATTTGTCGTAAATATCACCGAACCGCTGTTTACATCATATGTGGAAGGCTCTATGCGGGAAGCCCTTCCTTTTTCATTCACATATACTGCATAAAGTCCGCCGATTGTTTCCTTTTTTTCTGCCTTATAAGAAAGAAAGACGGTTGCCTTGCCGTTTCCGAAAGCGGTTATTTTCTTGCTGTTTCCGGCTCTTATGCTGATATCATAGATCGGTCTTTTTCCTATGTGCTTTTTGGCTTTTTTAGAAAGCTTTTTCATAGGGATTATATTTAGCAAAACATTTCTACTGCTTTGTTTTTTGATTTCAAAGACGGCGTTTTTATCAAATACCACTTTTACAAAAGAGCCGTTTACAGTAAGGTGTTTCACTTCGCCGTTTACCATTTTTTCTAAGGTGCTTTCGGAAAGCTTCATTTGTACTTTGTCTGTCCCTTTTGGCATAATCATATTTATTTCAAGGGCTATGCCATTGGCTTCTTTGCCTTTTTTCTTTGCTTCTTCTTTTGCTTTTTTGATGGCTTTTTCGGCTGTCTTTTCGGAGAGTTTCGCTTTGGCTGTGTTGTCCTTTCCTTTTTTAGCTTTGACGGTGATTTCTGCAATTATCGGCAAATCCGGTGCTTTTTCGGGTTTTATGGTTATAGTGCCGTCATTGTCCCCCCGCTCGCTGCTTACATAGGGTGATAAGCCGATGTTTGCACGGTAATCCGCCGTTACGGTAACGGCTTTTGCCGGCATGACAAAACTTGTTGCTTTTGCTGTGGCATCAGCAAAAACAACGCCGTCAGAGCCTGTCCACTTGGCAAAGGTATAGCCGCTCTTGTCATTGGCTTTGATGTTAACGGTTTCTCCCGCAGCGTACTTGCCGCTGCCTGTTCCCTCTATGACCTTTACTTCATAGGCTTCCTTAACTATGAGTTTGCCCTTTTGGTAGGTGATTTTATAGCTATCGCTTACATTTTTTCCATCTGTCTTTTTCAGTGTGCCGCCGCTGACTGTGATTTCATATTCTCCGACAATATCTGTATTGGCGGTACTTGGCGTTAATGTGAAAGTAGCATTTGTAAAAGTATCTCCGTTTACCAGTCCATCTGCTATAGCGGTGAAGGTCGGCAAGGTATCGCCTTTTTTGACAGTTTTGTTATCGGCTTTTACGGTCAGCGGTTTCTTCGCTATGGTGAGGCTGACACCGGTACTTATTTCTTCGTAGTTCATATCGGCTGCTTTTTTGGCTGTGAGCGTAGCAGTTCCTGCACCGATAATCTTTACCGTATCGCCGTTTATTTCAAGCACGCCGTTATCTGCCGGCACACTGTAGCTGACCGCTCCGTTTCCGCTGCCGCCGGTGGTTTCCGGCTGAAAGGCTGCATCACCATATGTTTTTGGCAAAATTGGCTTGATTGCAAAACCTGTCTGCTGCTGCCTATCGACATTTACGGCTACTTTTTGTCGTTGTTCGCTGATATCATAATTTTTCTTTGTTGCTTCATTTGGAGTAAAGACCACTTCATAGCCGGTATTATCTGCTGTCGGAATGATGTTGCCGTCTGCCCATGCAAAGCTGCCGTACTGTGTGCTGCCGCCGTTGAGTGTGCTGTCGGATAATTTTTGTCCGTAGGTCAAGCCGCTTGCCGCCGGGAATGTAATTGCAGGGGCATCGCCTTTGGCTATCGTGATTTCTCGCTCGGTGCTTGTTTCGTTGTAGTTATTATCTGCTGCTTTTTGCGCTGTGATAGTAACCTTTCCTACTCCGATGATGGTTGCCATATTGCCGTTTATTTCCAGTATGCCGTTACCCATAGGCACGCTGTAGCTGACCGCTCCGTCTCCACTGCCGCCGGTGGTTGTCAGGGTAAAAGCAGGCTCGCCGAACTTTTTGCCCGTAACCTCACTGATGGCAAGTGCCGCCTGATTTGCCTTGCTTATCCTAAATCCGGCTTTGGCTGTAGCTCCTTTGTGATTGGCGGTTTCGGCTATGGTTGCCTGAACCCAGTATGTTCCTGCGTTTTTCGGTATGCCGCCCTCGCTTTCTGCGCCGCTGTTAGCGGTTGTGGTCTTAGTCGTGCAGGCGGCATCGATAAAGTATTTGTAGGTTACTGTTCCGTTTCCTGTATTTCCGGTAACCGTCGGGGCATGATGGGCTGTACCATAAGTCCAGTCAGTAATCGCCACTGTCGGCGTAAGTTCCGCTTTGGCAATAACGACCTCTACACTGCCCTTAGCGTTCGTGTAATCATAGTTGGCATTTGTGCCTGCTACTTTGTAATATACGCTATAAGAGCCTGCATTCTCTTTTTTCGGTATGATTTCGCTATAAGTTCCGGTTTCGCTTAGACTGTACTGCATTTTTCCTATAGCAGAATCTACTCTGCCGGCATTGATAAGTTCTTGCCTCTCGCCTGTATAGGTAAGACCTGTTTTTGGGGTCGGTGCGGTAAAGGACACTATCGCCTTTTTTATTGCAAAGCCGGCTTTGGCTATCACTGCTTTATAGCGTGCGGTTTCGGCAAAGGTTGCCTGCACCCAGTAATTGCCTGCGTTTTTCGGTACGCCGCCCTCGCTGTCTGCACCGCTGTTATCGCTTGTGGTCTTAGTTGTGCAAGCTTCATTGGTAAAATAGGTGTAGCTGACATTACCAGTGCCGTTGGTCGTGCTGGTCGGAACAGGGGCATTGGCACTTTCCCCATAAGTCCAGCCTTCAATCGCTACACTTCCGCTGCCGGCTTGCTTTTCCACCAAAGTAAATACAGCGGCAGCATCTCCAAAACCGTTTGAATTGGTTGTAACCGAGCCTGTATATATGCCTTTATCCGTTTCTACTTTAGTAACCGTTGTACCATTCGGCAGCCAGAGATAGAGCTTGCCCTCATCATCGGTGTGCATATGATTGATACCGTAATTGCCTGCTCCTACCAGTGGTGCTGTTACATATGCCTGTTTGGCAAGGGTAGCCCCCGTACCGAGGGTGATAGTGGTCAGATATACTCTGGTAGAACCATTCTCTGGTTTCTTATGCCTGTAGAAACCCCTTTCGTTATTGACAGAGTGGATACTGCCCCCTATAATGATTATCTCCGTGTTTTCTCCTGTTATTCCGCCTAAATAATCCCCAGTAGCTACTCCGTCAAAGACTCCTTCTACCGTGCCGCCTTTATAGTACACTGTATTCCTACCCGTGGACGTTCCATTCCCAATTCCCATTGCCCGATTCCCTTTTGCATAAATCGTTCCACTCTCAATATACAGATTTTGGCAACCATATAAATCCCCTATCCCGCTACTGTCTCCACCACCGGTTGCAATGGCGGTTAATTTCCCATTTCCTAAGATTGTCAGCTTGCCGTTTGTCTGTTTATGCACAGCCGATTGAAGATAATCGCTTGCTTTAACTGTATTATTCCCCACTAAAATCAAGCTGCACTCACCGATACCATTAGGAAAAACTAATCCTGATCTTGCTGAAGAAATGGTCAGGTCTTTAATTGTCAGATTGATGCTTGAACCTGCCGCTACTTTAATACGGTGTGCAGTGGAAGATACACCGGACTTCATCGATATGCTTGCTTTGCCGTTACCTGACAGCGTAAGCACATGGTCGCTCTCATCAAAGGTATAGCTACAGGTCGCATCGCTCACCACAAAATCACCGACTTCCACTCCGCTTATAGTGTCCTTTTCACATCTAAAATCAACACATACATCATAATCCGGCATGGTAAACTGATAGTTATTGTCAGAAAGCTTGGTAAAGGCAGGGCTGATGTCCTGCGGATTGGTGGCATGGTCTGTCGCTTTGCGCAGTGCCATACCAGATACTTTCCAGTCGGATTCTGTAATATATGACAGATTTACCATATCGCCAACCGTCAAATTAGCTGTCGGGTTAAAACTGACACCTACTATATGTGTCCGCTCTCCTGCGCTTACTGTGCGGATTTTGGGTGCGTTCAAATAGACCGTAACATTTTCTGCCGGCATTGTAAAACTATATAATTTATCCTTTATCTTGGTAAACTCCGTCCCTACCTCTCTTGGTGCAGGGGGAACTACCGTTCCTGTATATAGGCGCATGCCCTTAAACAAATATCCACTGTCTACTCCGTCAAAAGACAGATAGACCGTATCGCCGGCGGATAAGCCTGTGGTCTGGCTAAGCTTCACCCCTTGAACATGCTCCGCCTTAATACTTGCCGTCAGTGTACCTGTCGTCCCTTTCTTAAAGACTGCCTGTGCGTCCGTATCATTGTATACCGCTCTTACTGTGCCTGTATAGTCATCTCCACCACAGCGAACTCCGGTTACTACCGTATTTACAGGCAGCCATAGGTACAGCTCTCCATTTGGCAGGGTTTTGGTATCTTGCAGGCTGATAGTTGAACCGTCAAACAGAGTATAGCTTGAAATCGTCTGTCCTTCCCCTGCTCCTGACAAAGTTATCTTTACTCTATAGCCATAGTCATAGCTAGTTCTAGGTCTTGTCTGGTCAAAATCCGTATCGACATTGCCGCCGTTTATCGTAATCTTTCCACCTTGATCCGCAGTGCCGCTAACAGCTGTTCCGATAGGGGCACTCTGCACACAGGTAGCCTCTATTTTGCCGCCGTTGATTTCGATAGTGCCGCAATTGCCATATCCGCCGATACATGGTCCTGATATATTGGTAATGCTGTTCAAAGCACCAAAATTATCAAGTTTTAATGTTCCGCCATTGATAGTAATATCTCCCGAATGGTGTTCTTTCCAACCACCGATAACGGCATTTTCATAAGCTGAGCTTGCTGTCAGCGTACCGGTGCTTTCTTTGGTAACGGTAAGCTTTGCATTTTCCGGCACCCAGACAGCAGGCACTGTTAATTTCACTCCTTGACCGGCAGCTACAAAGATAATTCTCGGTATCAGGGTGTTCTCTCCCTCAAGTGTAAGATTACATTCAGCCCCTTTCATCACGTTCATTGGAGGAATATAATCCCCGGGGTGTATCTTCGTGTTTTTTAAGGTGATATTTGCCTTTACGCCCTCTCGTATCACAATTGCTCCGCCTTTTCCGTCCGGTGTGCCGTCTGCGTCTTTAAACCGGGTTGCGTCGCCCTCAATCACCAGTGCTTCCGAGCTTAAAATATGAAGCATATATTTTCTCACAACAGGGTATTGGACAACACCGCCATTCAGATAATAGGCATAATCTTCCCATTTATAATCTATGTCTTCTGTTCCGCCGGTTACGGTCAGAGGGTGCCGGCTGTCCGTAACGGCTGATAAGTCCTCACCCTGCCTTATTGCCTGCTCCTGCACTCCGTCAGGCAGGGAAGAAAAGTCGATGATTTCCCTTTCGCTATCACTGCTTGTACCCTCTGACATGGCAAAGGTATTCGTCCCCGAATAGGTCAAAGCCAATACCAGACACAGGGCAAAAGCAAGCAGACGGGTCAGCAGACTCCTGCTTTGGCATTTTCGACATATTGTTCGTCTTTTTTTATTTTCCATATTCATGTTTTCATCTCCTATCTCAAACTATATTACAACCGATTTGTTTCGTCTGTTTTTTTATACGCAAAAAACGCCACATCCAAGTCATAGACTTAAATGTAGCGTTTAGCCTGATTTATATAAAATTGTAGTGT
>CAUTOC010000051.1:0-15821 GCA_963539695.1 uncultured Catonella sp.
GTCAGTTATTATAAAATTAACAATTTCAGAAACCTTATTATTTAATATTGAATTAAGGGTAAGATTAGCAAGCATACCATCTTCTTCATTTGCAATAAGTACTGTGGGCTTTGCCATATCATATTTTTTCCACCAAACTGCAAATAAGGCAATTATTAAAGCCATTAAAGTAAGTAAAAACAAAGCTGATTTAAGCTTAATCAATGTAAGTTTTACCTGAATTAAAGATAGTTGGATTATATTTTTAATTTTCATAACCAAGCTCCAATTTCCCCTCAGTGAGCCTTCCTGATATATTACACACTTCTCTCATAAATTCATCCTGATGAGAGGTAATTATCATTATCTTATCAGCCTTAATATTATTTATAAGTTCAATCACCTTATTTACTGTATTTTCATCAATTCCTACTATAACTTCATCAAGCAAAATTAGTTTTGGATTATTTGCAAGACCGACAAGGAAATTTACCAGTCTTTTTTGTCCGCCTGAAAGCTTGTTTACTTTTTTCTTGAATAACCCTGAAAAATTAAGCTCTTTAGCGTAGTTTTCAAGACTGATAAAATTTTCTTTAGCATTATTTCCATTACAAAAAGCCTTTAGATTATCTTTAACGCTCAAGCTTTCAAATAATACTATATCCTGTGGCACATAGCCTATAGTTAAACCTTGGTCAAACTCTATTTCGCCCTCATAATCCTTATCAAGTCCTGCGATTATTCTAAGAAAAGTAGTCTTTCCGCTTCCGTTACTGCCTCTAAGGGCAAGTGTATCTCCCTCTTTTAATAAAAGGTTAAGCCCATTTAGGATTTTCTTGTCACCTATAGTTTTAGATAATCCCTCTATCTTAAACTCCATGCTTTCTCCTATCTGCCTAAGATTAAAGCACCTTGCATATTGCAAAGTGCTTTAACTTTTATACTACAAATCAATCCAAAATCTGATTTTTTAATTTCCGACCATTCCCGCCATAGATGAAGCCTGTTTAAGTCCTGCTTCAACCATAGCAGCATCTTCAGCTGCAAGGCTTTCTTTAGCTGTCTTAATAAGGTCAGCTTCCATATTCTTGTAAGCATCGCCTGTTAATATCTCATTAGCCTTACCCAATAATGTCATCATAATACTATAGTTATCAAAGTTTCCTGTAAGAGCCTCAGAATTAGAAGCATCAGCAAATGTAAAGCCATCTTCGTTATATTTTTCTAAATTCATAGCTATCTTAACACTAATTCCCTTAATTGATATATCTCCGTCAACCCTAGCAATTTCATCTCCATTAAATGTAAAGGTATATTTAATAGGCATATCACCTATCTGTTCCATAGTCTGAATAAATGCTTCGCCTGAGTAAGCCTTTATCATTTCTTTAAAGATATTTTCCCAACTATCATTAAACTGTTTCTTACCTTCTTCAGCCTGTTTTTTAAAATCTTCTTCTGAAAGTCCTGCCAATTTATAATCACCGTTCTTAACAGCAACTTCAACTAATCTGTCAAACTTATGTATTACAAAGCTCTTTAAATCCTCATCCTTAGCACCTATATTCAATATATCTTCAATAATTTTAACATATTCATTATATTTGATATTAAGTACTACCTTATCAGAGCCTTCGATTGTAAGGTTATTCTTAAATTTCTCTTTTATTATTTCCATGTACTTTTTATGGTCAATCTTCTTTAAAAATTCATCCTCTTCGTAAAGAACATCAATGTAATCTTTAAGCTTGATACTGCTTATATCAATTCCCGACTTATTCTTAATATCTTCCTTAACATCCATGTAAAGAGGCTTATTAAGTAAGGCTTTTGAAAACACCGTAACATCCCAAGGTCTTGCGGTTATACCGGCATCCGCAAGTTCTTTATTATCATAAAGGACTGATACATTTGCACCCACCCTTACAGGATCTTCCTTGGTATTAGCTATCACTGAATACCTTAATCCTATTTTAGGAAGTAGCTTTGATACAAAATCCATAACCTGTTCATTGCTTGACTTGAATGAACCCGCAGGAATCTGTTCAAATAATTTCTTTATCTCAGCATTTTCCTTATCCATAGATAATGATACATCCATAGAATATTTCATATCCCTTTGGTTATAAATCTTCATATACCCAAGCATAAGTTTTGTAAAAGGATCTTTCTTAATCATAGTTTTTGCAAATATAACTCCGCCAATAGCCAGTACAGCAATAACAGCTATTATTATAACTAAAGCCGACTTTGCAATCCCTCTGTTATCCTTTTTTAAATTCATTTTTTTTCCTCCTTTTTAATAAATACTTTTTCATCTACTGTTTAATTTTAACATACTTTTTACACAACTTCAATCCAGTAAAAAGTCACTAATTACATAATTACTGATATCAAGTCCTCTTTCAGATAACCTTAAAAACCCCTCATTATCAATTAAAAGCTTATTCTTAATATGCTTTTCTATAATTTCACCAAATATATTTTCTACATTAAAAGTGAAGTTATCTATAAATTCACTTTTGCTCACTCCTGCGGTTTTTCTAAGTCCGAGAAACATAAATTCAGACATTGCATCATTTAATGTTAACTTGGTAATCTCTTCTCTTATATCCTCTATTCCGGCTTTTTTAATATAATCTTTAAGATTAATTATATTCGTATATCTTTCATTTTCAAAAAATGATGAAGCTCCTACTCCAAAACCAAGATAAGGCACTCTGTCCCAGTATGAAGTGTTATGCCTTGAATAAAATCCTTTTTTTGTATAATTAGATATTTCATATCTCTTATATCCTGCTTTACCAAGTTTTTCAGATGTGAGAACATACATCTTTCTGTCTTCATCTTCGGAAGGTAAATCCTCAAACAAAGGTGCATTCTCAGCATATTTCTTAAAAAAAGGAGTACCTTCTTCAATTATAAGACTATAACTTGAAATATGTTCAGGATTAAGCTTTATAATTTCGTTTAATGATTTCTCATATGTTTTTATTTTCTGATTCGGAATTGCACTCATAAGGTCTATATTTACATTCTTAAATCCTGATTTTCTAACTATTTCATAGCTTTCCAAAAAATCCTCATAGGTATGAATTCTGCCAAGAAGTTTAAGTTCATCATTATCTGTTGACTGAAGTCCAAGACTTATACGATTAATTTCCGCCTCTTTATAAATAGCAAGCTTTTCTATATCAACAGTCTTAGGATTACATTCAATAGTAATTTCAGGGTAGAAATCATCTTTATAAAGCTTAAAATGCGACTTGATTACATCAAGTATTTCCTTTATGTAATCAGCTTTAATTATAGAAGGAGTACCTCCGCCAAAGTAAATTGTATATACCTCACAATCAGCACTCACATTTTTTGATACTTCCTTTATTTCCCTTTTAAGTGCTTCAATATAACTCTTCTTTTCATCTTCTCCTGAAGCTAAAGAATAAAAATCACAATAATCACATTTTCTTACACAAAAAGGGATGTGCACATATATTCCAATCCTTTTCAAATTTTCTCCTGACTAAATCTGTCTCTTAAACTTCTTTTCCACATCCGACTTACTCATAAATATCATAGTTGGTCTGCCATGTGGACAATTATACGGATTATCAAGGCTCATAAGTTCCTCAATAAGTGCCTTTGCCTCAATCAGTGATATATTCATATTTCCCTTAATAGCAGCCTTGCAAGCCATAGTTGCAAGCTTTGAAAGCACAGTATCAGGCGTAGCCTTCTTTCCTTCGAGTGAATACTGGTCAATTATATCAAAAAGCATCTCTTTTTCACTTATGCCAAAAAGCTCTGTAGGTACTGCCTTTATCACATACTCATTGCCACCAAAAGGCTCTATCTCAAAGCCTATCTGACTAAGATGTTCACTAATTTCCTCCGCTATCTGTCTTTGGCTGCCTGAAAGTGTTACAACCACAGGAGGAAGGAGATTCTGTGAAGTTACTTTATTTGCCGAGATTTCTTTGACAAATTTCTCATACATTACCTTTTCATGGGCTGCATGCTGGTCTATCATATACACATTTCCGTCATATTCCATTATCCAGTAAGTACCAAAGATTTGTCCTATAATTTTAATATCAGGCAGAGCTTTCTTTGCAAGTATTCCTCCTTTAAAATCTTCGGAAGAAGGGTTATTATTTGTATTAGAGTCGTGTTCTACTGTTATAGATTCAGACTTGTTTACCATTTCTTCTTCACTATAATCCGATATTTTTTTATACGCAGTTCCTTTTTCTTCAACTGACTCTATATGTGCATATTTAGTAGATTTTTCATCTTTATTCACATTATCAAATGAATTTTTATTTTCCAAACTTTTATTTAGTTCAGATAAATTCACAGTGGAAGCAGGAGTACTGACTAAAGGTGCATATACTTCAGACTTAATAAGAGGACTTGTTTCATCTCTTTTTGCTTTCTCTGTCACAAAACTTTCCTGCTTAAATACTGGCTTTAATTCCTTTTTCCATTCACCCTGTCTGCTTTTTTCAAAAGGTTCAGGCATAGGAATATCAGGAATTACATATCCCTCAGATTTTTCAGACTTAGGTGTTGGTTTAAATTCTCTTACAAGGGGCTGCTTATCCGGAACTTGTTTTATGCCCATATCCGGAAGTAAATCCTTCTTCCTAAGAGCATTGTCAACTTCATGAAAAATGAGTCTGTATAAGCTTTCCGTATCACTAAACCTTGCTTCCAACTTGGCAGGATGTACATTTACATCTACCAAAGAACTGTCAATGCTTATAAGCAGACAGGTAAAAGGAAACCTGTGCTGCATAAGAAATGACTTATAAGCATCCTCTATAGCCCTTGTAATAACCTTGTTTTTTATAAATCTTCCGTTTATAAAATAATTCTCATACTCCTTATTTCCTCTGGTTAAGGATGGCTTACCTATATATCCGCGTACAGAAAGTCCGTTTACAGGCTCTCCTTCTACATCAGGATCATTTACAGGAATAATATTGGCTGTGGTTTCCTTTCCATAGATGTAGAATAATACATCTTTAAGGCTGCCGTTCCCTATAGTCTGAAGCTTTACCTGACTGTTAAGTATAAACTTAAAAGCTATCTCAGGATGGCTTACAGCCATATGCTCCATAACCTCACCAACATATCTTCCCTCTGTAGCAGCAGTCTTTAAGAACTTCTTTCTTGCAGGTGTATTATAGAAAATATTTCTTACTACAAATGTAGTACCTTCCGGAGTGCCGACAGGCTCATTAGCTTCTTCCTTGCCACCATTTATTACATATCTGATTCCGCTTATTTCATCGGCAGTCTTGGTAAGCACCTCCACCTCGCTGACCGCGGCTATACTGGCAAGAGCCTCTCCCCTAAAACCAAGGCTTGATACCAAAGTAAGATCATCGGCAGTTTTAATTTTACTTGTAGCATGAGGAAGGAAAGCCATCTTAATATCATCACTTCCTATCCCTTTTCCGTTATCAGTCACTCTTATAAGTGATGTACCGCCGTCTTTTATTTCCACTGTAACCGAGTTTGCATCCGCATCTATTGCATTTTCCACAAGTTCCTTGACTACGGCAGCAGGCCCTTCTATAACCTCTCCTGCCGCTATTTTATTGATAGTATCTTTATCCAGTAAGTTAATTATTGCCAAAGCCTCACCTCATTTCTATCTATAAACCTCTGCTTTTTACCTTCTTTTGCATAGCATAGAGCTTGTTTAGTGCATCTATAGGAGATAGCTCCTCAAGTTTCATATCCATAAGCTCTGCAATTACATCTTCATTTTTTGATGAGCCAAAGAATGAGATTTGATTTTCATCTGTTTTATTAGGTTTTAAAAGCTTTTTCTCTTCTTTTTTGTCGAGCATACCGCCTGTTTCCGATAAGAATTCTATTACATTCTTATTTTCTACATATTCTCTTGCACCGCTGCTGCCATCAGTCACAGATTTTACTTCAAGCTTCTTGGCTTTTTCCAATATGTCATTGCTGTCTAGCTCTATAGCAAGCTCTTTTGCTCTTTCAATTACACTGTCAGGAACTCCTGCAAGCCTTGCCACCTGTATACCGTAACTTTTATCAGCCCCACCTTTAACTATCTTTCTGAGAAAAACTATATTGTCTCCGTCCTCTCTTACAGCTATGCAGTAATTATTTACATTTGGAAGCTTACCTTCAAGCTCGGTAAGCTCATGGTAATGTGTTGCAAACAGAGTTTTTGCTCCCAAAAGTCTTGGATTACTGATATATTCGACTACAGCCCAGGCTATTGAAAGTCCGTCAAAGGTACTTGTACCCCTGCCTATTTCATCTAAAATAAGTAAGCTGTTTTTTGTGGCATTTCTTAAAATATTTGCGACCTCTGTCATTTCCACCATAAAGGTAGACTGTCCGCTTGCAAGGTCATCAGATGCCCCAACCCTTGTAAATATCCTGTCACAGATACCTATATTGGCTGAACTTGCCGGTACAAAGCTTCCTATCTGAGCCATAAGCACTATGATGGCAGTCTGCCTCATATAGGTTGACTTACCTGCCATATTAGGCCCTGTAATTATTGAAATTCTGTCATTTTTTTCGTCCAGATAAGTATCATTTACAATGAAACCGTCTCCGCCCATCATTTTCTCTACTACCGGATGCCTTCCGTCTTTTATATCAACTATTCCCTCTTCATTTATCTTAGGGCGTACAAAGCCCTCACCTTCTGCAACTGCTGAAAGTGAAATAAAGGCATCTATTCCGGCTATGGCTTTGGCGGTCTTACTTATCCTTACAATCTCTGCGGCTATTTCATCACGAAGTGCTGAAAACAGGTCATATTCAAGGGTTACAAGTCTTTCTTCCGCACCAAGTATCATATTTTCAAACTCTTTAAGGCGTGGCGTTATATATCTTTCGGCATTGGTAAGTGTCTGCTTCCTTGTCCAGTCATCAGGAACCATATCCTTATATGAATTTGTAACTTCTATATAGTAGCCAAAAACCTTGTTATATTTAATTTTAAGATTTTTAATTCCTGTTCTTTCTTTTTCTTCATTTTCAAGCTCTGAAACTAAGATTTTACCCTCTGTATTCGCTCTTTTTAGACGGTCTATTTCCTCGTTATATCCCTCTTTAATTATCCTACCTTCTCTTACTGAAAGTGGAGGTTCGGGAACTATTGCACTGTCAATCTTTTCATAAATGTCTGAGAGAGGATCAAGCATTTCATTATAATCATTTAACAGCTTGGAACTAAACTCAGGTAAAAGACTTTTAATTGCAGGCAAAAACTCTATTGAATTCATAAAAGCCAGCAAATCACGAGGATTGGCACTTTTATAGCATATTTTTGCAAGAAGTCTTTCTATATCATGTACAGGATTTAAATACTCTCTTATTTCTTCTCTTGTAATAATGTTTTTGTTAAAATCCTCTATTGCATCAAATCTTGCTTCTATTTCCGTTTTATCCACAAGGGGCTGTTCTAAGAAATTTCTTAAAAGTCTTGCTCCCATGGCAGTTTTGGTTTTATCAAGTACCCAGAGTAATGAACCTCTCTTATTCTTATCTCTTAATGTTTCTGTAAGCTCAAGGTTTCTTCTTGTTGAGCCGTCCAGTATCATATAGGCATTGTTTGAATATGGCTTGATTGAAATAATATGAGTTAAATCATTTTTTTGTGTCTCATAAAGATAGGCAAGTACCATACCTGCCGCACAGATTGCATTGTCCATACCGGTAAGCCCAAGACCGTCAAGCACTTCTACCTTAAAATGCTTCTTAATCATCCTAGCCGCAGCAGAATATTCATAATATCTTTTTTCAAGCTTTGTTATTACTAAATGCTGTTTTTCTATAAAATCATCAGTCAAAATGCCTGATATAATAAGGTTATCATTGCAAACCAGTTCTGCCGGTTCAAATTTTGTTATCTCATCAAGCAAAGACTTAGCTGAAACTAACTCGGTTACAAGAAACTCACCTGTAGATACATCTACAAGTGAAATGCCATAGTCTTCATTTACAGCTATTATTCCCATAAGAAAGTTGTTTTTAGTTTCTTCAAGTGCCTCCGTATCAAGATTAGTTCCCGGTGTAACTATCCTTATTACTTCTCGTTTTACAAGTCCTTTTGCAAGCTTAGGATCTTCCGTCTGCTCGCAGATAGCTACCTTATATCCCGCCTGTACAAGATTATTTAAATATCTGTCCACAGCATGAAAAGGCACTCCGCACATAGGTGGACTGTTCTCATTACTGCCTGACCTTTTTGTAAGTGTAATTTCAAGTACCTTAGATGCAGTTAAAGCATCATCATAAAACATCTCATAAAAATCGCCCATTCTGTAAAAAAGAATACAATCATTGTATTCTTTTTTAATATCATAATATTGGCGCATCATAGGAGTAAGTTTTTCTACATCTATCTCCATTTTCAACCTTTCTATTTTTATTCATCCCAGTCAAAACCTGAGTGTTCATCCTTTTTATCTCTTAAAAGCAGTTCACTTAAAGCATCTTCTGCCTTCTTATTTTCAAATAATACCTTATTCATCTGTTCAACTATAGGCATATCTATATTATTTGCAAGAGCCAATTTACCGGCAGCCTTTGCGGAATATACACCTTCTACTACCTGTCCTACCTCTGCCATGGCTTCTTCCATGGTCTTACCCTGTCCCATAAGGAAGCCCGCATTGTGATTACGGCTATGAGTTGAGCAACAGGTAACTATAAGGTCGCCTATACCTGAAAGTCCTGCAAAAGTCTCAAGCTTACCACCAAGCTTCATACCAAGTCTGCCTATTTCCGAAATTCCTCTGGTTATGAGAGCAGCCTTTGCATTATCACCAAGTCCAAGTCCATCTATTACACCCGCAGCAAGAGCAATTACATTTTTAAGAGAACCGCCAAGCTCTATTCCTATGATATCAGGACTTGTGTATACTCTAAATCTCTCAGACATAAAAGCGTCCTGTATCATGCAGGCAATTTCCCTTGATTTAGCTCCTACTACTGCTGTAGTAGGCATCCCGACAGACACTTCTTCTGCATGACTTGGTCCTGAAAGTACCGTGACTATACCCTTATCTCCATTATCAGCCTCAAATTCACTTTCAATAATTTCAGTCAAAGTCATAAGAGTATCTTCTTCAATACCCTTAGCCACATTTACAACAGGAATTTTTCTGTCTATAAAAGGAGCTGCCTTTTTAGCTGTAATTCTCACATAAGGAGAAGCAACCGCAAATACTATAAGTTCCTTGTCCTTGCAGGCAGAACTTATATCGTTTGTAAGCTTTATTCTATCATCTAATTTTACACCTTTAAGGTTCTTTACTGTTCTTGTATCATTTAATTCATTAAACTCTTTTTCAACAGCAGTCCAAAGCGTAAGTTCATGCCCATTGTTGTTCAGTAAAATTGTCAAGGCACTTCCCCATGTACCTGCACCCAATACTGCAATTTTCATACTGCCTCCTCTTTACTTTTTCTTCTGTCCTAATTTATTCTCAGTCCCCTTCATAAGCCTTTCAATATTCGGTTTATGTCTTGCAATTCCTAAAATGGCATAAAATGAAGCTACCAAAACCAGTGCCCACTGTCCCTGATAGAAAAATGCAATAGTAACAGGAATTGAAATTAAGCCTATTATAGAACCCAGTGATACATACTTAGTTATATAGCAGACTAAAATGAATACAGCGAGCGGTATCATAGTCATCGGAAAATTAAACACAAGAAATGCACCACCGGTAGAAGCTATACCTTTTCCACCATGAAAACCAAGCACGGCAGGGAAATTATGTCCGAGCACAACTCCGAATCCGCATAACAGCACAAAATAGTCTGTGCTTAAAAAGCCAATCTCATTACCTACAAGCCCCGGACAAATAAGATATTTTACCAAAAGGCAGGGAATAACAACTTTTAATATATCTCCCCCTAAAGTAGGAAGTCCTCCTCTTAAAAAGCCCAAGGTTCTAAGGGCATTGGTTGAGCCTATGTTTCCGCTTCCGGTCTGTCTTATATCTATATTATTTAATTTTCCTACAATAAGCCCTGTGGGAAAATTGCCAAATACATATCCTAAAATAATAACAATTGCACTTAACATATATGCTCCTATTAATGTATTTTTGTTGTATCATCAGCACTTCTTTCTCTGATGATGAAACGAAGGGGCGTTCCGGTGAAGCCAAAAGCTTCTCTTATCTTATTTTCAATATATCTTGTATAGGAATAGTGCATAAGTTTCTTGCTATTTACAAAAAGTATGAAGGTAGGCGGTTTAACGGATACCTCAGTCATATAATAAATCTTTAGTCTTCTTCCTTTGTCCGTAGGCGGCTGCTGCATAGCTACAGCCTCAGCTAAAATATCATTAAGTACACCGGTTGACACCCTCAGTGTGTGGTACTGAATAACCACATCTATAAGATCAAAAAGCTTGTTAAGACGCTGTCCGCTTACTGCGGATATAAAAAGGAACTCGGCATAAGGCATATAAGCAAGGATTTCCTTGAGCTTCTTGGTATGCTCATTCATAGTCTTATCGGTTTTTTCAATCAAATCCCATTTGTTTACAGCTACTATTATACCCTTACCTCGCTCATGTGCTATTCCCGCTATCTTTGCATCCTGTTCAGTTATACCTTCGGTTGCATCTATAACAAGCACGACTATGTCGGCTCTTTCAACAGCAGATACTGTTCTTACTATACTGTAGTATTCAATATCTTCTTTGATGCGGCTTTTCCTGCGGATACCGGCAGTATCAATCATTATATATTCTTTTCCGTTTCTGCGGATTCTGGTATCTATAGCATCTCTTGTAGTACCGGCAACATCGGAAACTATAACTCTGTTTTCACCAAGCAGTCTGTTAATTATAGATGATTTCCCTACATTTGGCTTACCTATAATGGCTATCTTAGGGGTATCATCTTCTTCCGCCTCAGAGCTGTCCTCAGGAAAATGTTTAATTACTTCGTCAAGCATATCACCTATACCGGTTTGGTTTACAGATGATATTGGAAATGGCTCACCAAGTCCTAGGTTATAAAATTCATATATATCTGCCTGCTGCTTAACAGGATTGTCTACCTTATTAACTACCAAAACCACAGGTTTTTTGGATTTTCTAAGCATCTGTGCCACTTGATTGTCCGAGTCAACAAGTCCGGTTTTTACATCTGTTATAAATATAATTACATCTGCAGTATCTATAGCTATTTCAGCCTGTTTACGCATATTGGCAAGCATCATATCACTTGTATCAGGCTCTATACCACCTGTATCTATCATTGTAAATGCCTTGTTAAGCCACTCAGCATCTGCATATATTCTGTCTCTGGTTACACCCGGAATGTCTTTAACTATAGAAATGTCACTGCCTGCAAGTTTATTAAAAAGTGTGGACTTACCTACATTAGGTCTTCCTACTATTGCTACTATTGGTTTCAAATTTCACCTCAATATTTGTCTTGTTTACTGATACTCTGTAATTTTACCTTATTGTGTGGTGTTTGTAAAGATTAGAAGCATTATTCATTGAAAGTAAGTACACGCAGTACTGATTCATACTTACACCTTCTTCTTTAGACTGGTCAGCCAGTAATTTATGCAAGCTTTTTGGCAATCTTAACTTAAATTGTCCGGAATAATCCTCATATGATGAAGGTTCAGGAATAGTGTTTCCATCTTCCAAAGCTGCAGTAATCCATTCTATTTTTGCATCATTCAAATTCTTAACAACTGATTCAAGTGTATCACCAACCGTTATACATCCCGGGAGCTCCGGATATCTTGCCACAAATCCTCCTTCATCCATGTCCGGAACGATTTCCAACTTATATGGAAGCTTCAAGTAATAATCAATTGTCTTCATATAACATTTCCTCCTCAACTATATCTCGCACCATTTCAACATATACCTTTTTAATTGGTTCATGTTTAGGAATTGTAATCGGGTTCTTACCTGATTTACGAAAAGTATAATGGCTACTTCCACTTCTTGGTGCATTCATAACATATCCATAGTATTCCAAGATTTTTTGTAATTCATTAAACCTCATATCTTTTGACAAAGATAATAGTTTTCTTAAAAGTTTCTCCCATTTGGACATTGTAAACTCCTAACATTATTATAGTTGGTGTCGTATTTGGTGTCAAGTTTGCCTTAAAATTTTAGAACCCACCCTGGTTATAAGCCCTTGCTATGAAATAAGACGGCTCATAATAGGCACTGCAGTTATAATCATCAAGTTTATCGCAAAGCTTATTATTATAAACTCTTATAATTCCCTCAACTTCACTCTCATTCGGCTGCGCTGTATTATAAATCAGGCGTTCATAAACTTTGCCCATTTGGAGAGGAGTAGGTATTCTATCCACCAGTTCATAATTCACATCAGTCACATCTACATTGCCCTTTTCTAAACCATACTCACTAATCCACTCACCTTCTACATCCAAAGGATTTTTGGAATGAAGTACATTAGCCACACTTATAAGATGATTCAAATTTTCCTCTCCCAGCTTATTTACAACATAACTATTACGCTGATGAAGCCTTCTTGCTACACGCTCTATCATATAACATATAAATTTTACATCATCTCTTGTAATTTCTTCATCCGGGAAATATATATTTGTCATAGTTTCTCACTTCCTTCAAAATTTAAAGTTTTCAAAGCTTCTTCTGTACAAAAAACAATCTGATGTGTAGGATATTTAAATTTAACCAATTCCCAAAATGCTGCTTTTGAAATGTTTTTAGCAATATAATCTTCTACATAATCCCAAATCTGGTCATCTGCCATAGGTCCTTCTACAATATCGAATTCATGTTCTTTTCCTAAACGGCAGTTCACCACAAATTCCAGCCATTCTTCCGTCATAGTTTCAAATATACAAATTTTTAATTTAGAATTTTCTTCATATGTATAATTATTAACATATGATTTACCAGACTTAGAACTTGCCCACCTCATAGCCTGTCTTTTTATATTAGTACAGTAAAATCCATATCCAAAGTCTTTATAATGACTGTTTATTAATATTTTAGGATTTTGCACTATAACATTACTTCCATGATAGAGTATAATGTTTTTGTCCATATATTTAACTCTCCTGTTTTAATATACTACTTAGCTCTTTCAAAAGAAGTATAATGTACTTTCTAACATACTTCAACATATTTTTATGTATAAATATAATTCTTCTCCCAGCTAAATAGTCCAAATTCTGTGGAGTGTTTAAAAAATGAGATTCCTATAGACTACCCATTATCCGGTAATCTACAGGAATCCCTTTATTTTGCATTATTTCTTTGTATATCCTATTCCAAATACAGCTAAACTTTTTGTATTAAATACCATAGCACAGCTTTCTTTATCATAATAAGAACCTTTAATCTTCCTTACTTTTCCTTTTTTATCAACATATACGGCATATAATCCGTCCGCTTTTTCGTTTTTATTAAGTGTGTAAGGAATGAAAGCTGTTATCTTTCCTTTTCCGAGGCTTGTTATCTTTTTCTTTCCCTTTAAATAACTTAGGCTTATGGCAAGGACAGGTCTTTTTCCTATCTGCTTTTTAGCCTGTTTGGAAAGCTTTTTAACAGGAGAGATACTTAATACAATACCACCCTTGCTCTTTTTCTTTATCTCAGAAATAGCTGTTTTATCAAATTCCATTTTTGAAATAGGACTGTCTATAGTGAAATTGTTAATTTTTTCACTTGTAAGCGTTTCTAAAGCACCTTCGGTAAGATTTACCTTTACCTTATCAGTACCCTTTGGCATATCTACTTTTACTTCAAGAGATATTTTTTCTGCTCCCTTACCGTTTTTCTTAGCTTCTTCCAAAGCCTTTGTAATTGCATCCTCTACAGTTTTTTCAGAAATTTTTGCCGTTGCTGTTTTGTTTTTTCCTTTTTTTGCTTCTATGCTGACTTCTGCTTTTTCAGGTGCAGAGGCTTTTTCAGTATTTTCTGTTTTATTCTTATCATCTTTTTCATTTTTTTGTGATGAAAGAGCTTCAATCCAATAGCCTCCGCCTATACTCTCACCCTGCATTATTTCTATTTCTGCTGATTTACTCGCAAAGGCGGTGTCAGTTGCAGTTATTCTTACTAAATATTTGCCCGGTGCCAGTGAAATAACTGCACCTTCTGAACAGGTTTTCCATTCAGCCGAAGTAGAAAATCTGTATTGCATTTTATCTGTTGTACCTGTAATTTTGCCATCTTTTCTTCCTGAAACACTCTCTTTTTCAGCCTTTAAGCCTTCTGGAGCTTCTGCTCTTGCTTCAATAGATAAGTTTTGAGGTTGGCTTTCAAGTTTTTCTTCATCTTCTTTTACCTTAATTGATAAAGTTTTACCAAACCACTCATCAGCAATGTCTGTTTTCCCCTCAGCAGGGTTATTTACTGTCTGCTCAATACCGTCTTTAGGAGTGATTACATACGAAAGATTAGCATCAAGTCCTGTAAGCTTGCCGGATTTAAAATCTATTACTGCAGCAGGCTTATCATAACGGGTATTTAAGAACTTTCCTGTTCCGCTTACTTTATCCTCATTAGTAATTGTACCATATTTTCTTATTTTTCCACTATTTGATAAAGTTCCATTAAGGGTAAGGATTTTGCCTTCCGGAATAGTAAGCACGGTACCTTCTGGTACTGTAAGGGTTTCTTTATCTGTAACTGTTAAATCCCAGCCCAGTTCATGATCTCCGTATACTTTTCCTGTATTTTCTTCAAATATAATTCCTTTCCAAGAACTTTCATTTACCCTGTTCTTAATATTAGTAGGTTTTGACAACTTTGGGTCTGTGTTTTGCTCTATTCTATTGGTTAAGGCTTTAATTATAGCTTTACCATTCTCTCCTGTAGTAAAAACGCCTGCTTTAGGTTCATTTTCAATGTCATTACTACATACACCTATGCCTATTCCATCTCCCTTATCGGATATTGCCTCAACTATTCCTCCTGAAATCTCTATAGTGCCTATTGAATCTAGTTCTTGTCCATCACCTCCACCTATGCCTGCTCCTCTAAAGGATCTTGAGGATATTTCTCCTCCTGTAATCTTTATATTTCCTGCCGGATAGCTTGAATTACCGCCTATACCTGCTCCGTATTGGGATGTGGCTGTTACCTTACCGCCTTTTATCTCTATTGTACTTATTGTTTTTTTATTATTGCTGCCTATACCGGCTCCTGAAAAAGCAGTCGCCTTTACTTCTCCTCCTGTAATCTCTATATCTCCTGACGAACCTCCACCATCTCCAGTACTTAGGCCACTTCCTATTCCTGCGCCTGATTCATTTTGACGGCCGTATTGTGGTATAGAATCGACTTTTTTAGATGACGCGTCTACTTTTCCTCCTGTAATCTTTATGCTGCCTCCGTCTTTAGATAGTTCTCCTCCAATGCCTGCATCACCATTATCTCCTTCAGCTATTATTTGGCCTGTAGAAGTTGTAACCTCTTTATTCTCTCCATATATGATTAAAGAATTTCCTTTAAGCACCGCTATTCCTTGTTTAGCATCAAGTTTACTGTTATCTGCTAAAATAAGATGTACATTTCCTGCTATATTAATTCTGTCATTTACTATTATATTGCCTTTAACTACATACCATTTAGGAGCAGTAATGTTCGCATCTCCAAGGGTTTTCATACCGTCAGTTACAGCAGTTACATCTTCTGTTTTCAAGGTCACTTGTTCATTTCTTTCCCTGTCCCAGTATTTTACCACTTCCTCAGCAAAGGCTTCCACCTTTATCTGGGTAAATACCACTGTAAATGCTATAATACAGGCTATTACAGCCCGTGCGGCCCCCCGCATTTTGTT
>CAUTOC010000052.1:0-15512 GCA_963539695.1 uncultured Catonella sp.
ACAGGGAATGTAACTAAGCTTGCAGGTAAGCACACTGATACCGATATTATTTTCTTAAACAATACCGCAGCTACAAGTGTAGAGAAATCAAAACAGATGTTGGGGATATTTAAATAATGAAAATACTTATAGTAGAAGATGATAACGACATTGCTAAAATCCTTGCTAATGAGCTTTCTGTCTGGGGATATGATACAGTCTGCGTAAAGGATTTTAACAAAGTACTGGATGAGTTTAAGTCTGAAAAGCCCGAACTTGTGCTTATGGATATAATTCTGCCTTATTTTAACGGTTTTTACTGGTGTCAGAAAATAAGAGAAATCTCAAAGGTTCCGATTATGTTTATTTCCTCAAAAAGCGAAGATATTGACATAGTTCAGGCTATGCAGTTTGGTGGAGATGATTATATAGTTAAGCCGATAAATATTCAGATAGTAAGGGCTAAAATTGTTGCCCTCCTTAGAAGAAGTTATGATTTTGTGGAAGAAGCTGATTATTTAGCCTTTGGAAATGTAAAACTTTTGCTTTCGGCTGCAAAACTTGAATTTATGGGAAAGGTGGCAGAGCTTACCCGAACTGAGCTTATGATACTTGAAACTCTTTTTAAGGATAAGGGAACTGTATCAAAGAGAGAGAAGATTATGGATAAATGTTGGCAGGAAGAGAATTTTATAGATGATAATACTCTTGCTGTAAATATGACAAGGCTTCGCAAAAAGCTTGCTGAGATAGGGCTGGATGACTTTATACAGACCAAAAAAGGGATAGGATATTTTTTGAATAATAAGTTGACTTAAAGTATAAACAAAGAAGTTTTGATTATAGGTTAAGATATGATAAATAAAATTAAGAAATTCATTCTGACTAAACTGCCCGAATTTATAATCTTTTTTGCCTTGATTTTGCTGTTTAGACTGATTTTTGCTTTAGGGAATTTAGAACTTTCATTTTATAAAATCGGCTTTGAGATAGCTGTATTCGGCTTTGTTATTTACCTGATAATTGCCTTTTTCTCTTACAAAGAAGAGCTTTCCTTAAAAGCGGAAAATGAGAGGCTTTTGGAAGAAAATAAAAGACTTCATATGAGTATAATTTCAGGCAGGAGGGAGCTTAAAGATTATTTTTCACTTTGGGTACATCAGGTTAAAACACCAATAACTGCTGCCAAACTTATACTTGATAATAATGTGGATGAAAGGGAAACAAAGATTGAAGCACAGATTATGTACATAGAGCAATACTGCGATATGGCAATAAATTATCTCAAGTTGATGAATACCGAAACCGATATGGATATAGCAGAATTAAACTTAGATGAGATAATCAAATCAATTCTTAAAAAATACTCTACTATTTTTATATTAAACCATATTACACTAAATTATGAATCCATAGCAGAAACAGTGGTTTCAGATGCAAGGTGGCTAAACATTATGATAGAGCAGTTTATTTCAAATGCCTTAAAATATACTAAAAAAGGAAATGTGACTATAAGTTATGACAAGGAAAACTCTGTTCTTTATATCAGGGATACAGGTATAGGCATACGCTCAGAGGATATACCTAAGATATTTGACAGGGGATATTCCGGCTTAAATGGCAGAATGAATGAGAAATCAAGCGGTTTGGGGCTTTTCCTTGCAAAAGAAATAGGAAAGAGGTTATCAGTAGAAATAATGGTTAATTCAGAAGTCGGAAAAGGAAGTGAGTTCGGACTTCATTTCAATCTTTCAAAATTGTAAGATTAACTCCCCATTTTGTAAGTTAAAATAAATGCAGAAATAAGGCTTGTATGATATCTTATGTATAGTAAGGTACATACAGGCTTATTTTATTAACTAAGAAGGATGTACAGCTTGTGATAAAGAAGTTCGCCTTACAGCACGTCTATATTTTAACAAAGGAGAAAAATACAGTGACTATATTAAATCTTGAAAATATAAAAAAGGTATATAAGACTAAAAGTGTAATAACAGAAGCACTTACAGAGATTAATTTTTCAGCCTCAGAAGGTGAATTTGTTTCCATTATGGGAGAGTCGGGCAGCGGTAAAACAACCCTTCTTAACATAATAGCAACTCTTGATAAGGCTACTTCAGGAAATGTCTTTATTAAAGATAAAAACATAGGTCTGTTAAAAGACAGTGAAATAGCAAGTTTCAGAAGAAATGAACTTGGATTTGTATTTCAGGATTTTAATCTGTTAGATCAGTTTTCAAATAAAGACAATATCTTCCTTCCACTTGTGCTTTCAGGTGTAAGTCCAAGTGAAATGGAGGCTAAACTGGATAAAATTAAGGATATTTTGGGTATTGCAGCCATTCTTGATAAGTTCCCTTATGAAATATCGGGAGGACAGAAACAGAGAATTGCAATAGCAAGGGCTGTTATAGTAAATCCGAGTATTTTACTTGCTGATGAGCCTACAGGAGCCCTTGACTCAGCTTCAACTGAAATGATTCTTAATTTATTTAGAAAAATAAACGAAACAGGTCAGACTATACTTATGGTAACACATTCTTTAAGAGCGGCAGCTTTTGCAAAGCGTGTAATTTTTATAAAAGACGGTGTAGTATATCACGAGCTTTACAGGGGAGATGATGAAAGCCTTGAGGAATTTATGGAGAGAATCAATAATTCCCAAAAACAGCTTTTTACATCAAATTATTCACGAAACATCAAGTAAACACATAATTAAAATGATCTGTGACCTAAAATGGGAAAGAATAATTTGATAAATACGAGGAGATAAAGTAATGAATTTAAAACTTGCGGGCGGCTTTGCAATAAAGAACTTAAAAGCCAACAGATATCTTGAAATACCATTCATTCTTGCTACAGGTACAATGTTAATTTTGTTTAATATAATGGCTTCACTTATGCAAAATGAATATGTACTTACAAGGCATAAGACACTGCCTACTTTTATAAGTATGGGTACCGGAGTGGCATTTATATTTACCTTTATATTTGTGGTTTATGCAAACAGATTTCTTATAAAACGCAGAAATAAGGAGTTTGCTCTATATGGTATACTGGGGCTTGAAAAGAAACATATTAGAAAAATAATTTTAATTGAACATATTATTAATTACAGCTTAATTGCGGTAATAGCAATCTCAGGCGGATACGTGTTTGGTAAGCTTGCCTTTATGGGGCTTAACAGCCTGATGAAGGATACAGCAGTGAAAATAATGGACTATCCGTTTTCAACTCAGGCTATGACTACCACACTTGTCTATGTATTTTTCCTATTTGTATTTATATATCTGCTTAACGCTTTATCAATTAAAAATGCTTCTCCTGTGGAGCTTTTAGGCAGGGAGCACAGGGGAGAGGGAGAACCTAAGAACAGGCTTGTGCTTTTATTGATTGGCTTAGCTTTTTTAGTAGCCGGGTATTATATTGCATTAACCATAAACGGAATACTTAAAAGTCTTTTAGCATTTTTTATTGCAGTTGTCTTGGTAATAATTGCTACCTATATTCTTTTCATAACTTTTTCAATATTTATGCTTAAAATACAAAAGAAAAATAAAAATTTTTATTACAAGGCTAAAAATTTTCTTTCAGTTTCAGGTATGATATACAGAATGAAAAGCAGTGCTGTAGGTATAGCCTCTATAGCCATCCTTAGTACAGGTGTAATTATTACCCTTGCAACTACACTTTCCATATACGGAAGTGTTGAAGCTATGGTGACTTCAACAATTCCAAGGGAATATAAGATAAGTAATGTTGCGATAAATGTAACCATTGATAATTATAAAGATGAGCAGAAGAAACTTATGGACATCATAACAAAGGCTGCAGGTGGAGAGAAAAATATAGCAAATTCTTTTTCCGAACTGAGTGGTATGATATATGCCTTGCAAAACGGGAGTGAACTTTTACCTCTGTTAGGTGACAATGCTAATAATTATCACCCTGTACCGGCAATACTTTCAACAGTAGATGCCTATAACTCAGAATTTAACCAAAATGTGAAGTTGGCTGATGATGAAGTAATCATTTCTTCTAACAGCAGTAGTCTGCCTATCGAAAGTACTATAAATTTAGGTGGAAAAAATTATAAAACAAGGATGGTGGAAGGACTTGTTCCTGGAAATTTCGCTATAGAAATTTATAAAATCATACTTCCTAATACAAGTACAATGGATGAACTCACAAGATTTTATCTGATGGATAAAAATGATGAGAAAGGTAATTTCCCTGCACCATTATACATAACTTCACACTTTGATTTAACTACAGATAAGGCAAATTTTGAAAAAGCATTTTTTGCACTTGGTGAAGGCAAATATGAATTGGCTGAAATTTCAGATATAAGGAAAAGCTCTTATGAACTTAACGGTGGTTTTCTTTTTTTAGGAATAATTGTAGGTATTATTTTCATTTCAGGAACTATGCTGATTATATATTATAAGCAGGTAAGTGAAGGCAGTGAGGACAGGGAAAAGTATCAGATTATGAAAAAAGTGGGACTCCCTGATGAATTGATAAAGCAAACTACTGCTTCACAGGTAGTATGGATGTTCTTCCTTCCGTTAGCCGTAGCTGTCATACATTCCATTGTTTCTTCAAAAATAATTTTTCAGCTTTTAGGTATGTTTGGAGTAAGGAATTTTATGGATTATGGCAGTAATCTTTTGATTGTAGGCGGTGTATTTGCAGTGGTTTATTTTGTTAATTTTAAGATTACTTCTAATGTTTATTATAAGCAGGTGAGATAGGATGAGAAAAAAATTCCTTATAAACTCTTGAAAATACTCCTAAAATATGGTATAGTAAATTGTTATGTAATTCGGATGGTCCTCTGATGCCTCATAGTGAGTGTGTCAAGAACATCTATGATAAAAGGAGATTAGAAATGAACGAATTAATCAGAGAGATTGAAAAAGAACAGCTCAAAGTCAGTGTGGACGAATTTAGAGTAGGTGATACTGTTAAGGTTCATGCTAAGGTTAAGGAAGGTCAGAGAGAAAGAATTCAGATCTTTGAAGGAACTGTAATTAAAAGACAGGGCGGCGGAGCAAGAGAGACATTTACCGTTAGAAAGCTTTCAGGTGGTGTCGGTGTTGAAAGAACTTGGCCTGTGCATTCTCCGAATGTTGACAGAATCGAAGTTGTGCGTCATGGTAAGGTAAGAAGAGCTAAACTCACATTCCTTCGTGGCAGAGTAGGTAAGTCAGCTAAACTTAAAGAGGTATAATTAATATTAAGCCAAAAAGAGATTTAGTTTCAAAGGAGCAACTACTTGCAGTTGTTCCTTTTTTATTATATTATATATAAGTGGGAGTTTGTTTTGCCACAATATTTATACCGAAGGGAAGATTATGTCTAAAAAAGCTTATTTTCATAAAAAGACACGCATAGAAACAACGCCTTCCGCAAAAAAAATAATAAGAGAAATCATAATATGGGTATTATTAATAGTACTGACAATAGCAGCTTCGTATTTTATAACAACTAATGTATTTGTAAAAACAACTGTTTCCGGTGTTTCTATGGAACCTACATTGTCAGAAGGGCAAACTGTAATTGTTAACAAATTGGAATATTATTTTAAATCACCCAAAAGGAATGATGTGATTGTATATAAGCAAAGCAATAAGGAACACAGCTACTTTGAGTTAAAGCGTGTGATTGGCTTGCCGGGAGAAACTGTTAAAATTAAAAATGGGGTTGTTTATATAAATGATGAAGTTATAAAAGAAAAAATTAAGACTGATGTAATTCAAAACGGAGGTCTTGCTGAAGAAAGTGTTAAGTTAGATGATAATGAATATTTTGTATTAGGTGACAATAGAAGTGATAGCGAAGACAGTAGATTTGCAAGTGTAGGAAATGTGCTTAAAAATGAAATTCTTGGAAAAGCTATTGCAAGGGAAAAGCCGTTTTCTTTAATAGACAGTTTGAATTTGGCTGAATAATTTGAATTTTATTATAAATTGTACTGAGTTTGGAGGGAAAATATGCCTGATTTGCATTGGTATCCCGGTCATATGACAAAGGCCGTGCGCCAGATGAAAGAAGATATTAAACTGATAGATGTAGTTATAGAACTCGTGGATGCCCGTATTCCGATGAGTTCAAGGAATCCTGACATAGATAGCCTTGCAGCAAATAAATCAAGAGTAATAGTTTTAAATAAAGCTGATTTGGCTGATGATAGAGCTACAGATGAATGGGTAAAGCATTTTGAAAGCAAAGGATTGATAGCAGCTAAACTGAATTCAAAAAATGGAAACGGTATCAAACAGGTAAAGGATGCTATAGCCAAAGCGGCAGAAACAAAAATGGCAAGAGATAGAGCAAGAGGCATACTTAACCGTCCTGTAAGGGCTATAGTAGGAGGTATACCTAATGTAGGTAAATCTACTTTTATAAACTCATTTGCAGGAAGAGCAGTTACAAAAACCGGAAACAAGCCGGGTGTCACAAAGGGAAAGCAATGGATTAGGCTCAATAAGCAGGTAGAACTTTTAGATACTCCGGGTATACTTTGGCCAAAGTTTGAGGACAAAAAGACGGCTGAACATCTTGCATTTATAGGCTCAATAAAGGACGAAGTAATAGAAAAGAGAGAACTTGCAATAAAATTTATAAGCGAACTTGAAGGACGATACGAAGGGCTTTTAGCTGAATATTACGGTTTTGAAGTTTTTGAAAGAAGTGAAAGTGAGATTGAAATTTCAATACAGATACTTGGTTTGATTGCTGAAAAAAGGGCACTGATAAAAAAAGGTGGAGAGGCAGATATGGATAAAGCTTCAATACTGATACTTGATGATTTTAAAAATGGGAGATTGGGTAAAATAACTCTCGAAAATGCAGGGGTATAAATCCTATGGATGATAACAGATTTGAAAATGATAATGACTTAATTGATGACAGCTTAGAATTTTGCGAAGATATATATAAATATTATAAGTCAGATGAGACGGACAGGATAAAATTTGAAAGATATTCTGACAAAAAATATAAAAGAAAAGGCGATATTAAGGATAGATCCGATAAACCTGTAATTGTAATTAAACAGCAGGCGGAGGATGAAGGCGGTCTGAAATTATATACTAAAATTGTGGCGATAATACTGTTTGCAATGATTTTTGCAAGAGTTATCAATGCGTATATTATACAAGAAACTATAGTGAACGGTTCGTCTATGAGCCCAACACTTGAAAGTTCGGATAAGCTATTGCTTGATAAGGTTATTTATAAAATGGACAAATTAAAACGCTATGACATAGTTGTATTTAATTACCATGATTCAAGTATTTACATAAAGAGAGTAATAGGTCTTCCGGGAGAAGAAGTTGTAATAAGAAAAGGCAGGGTCTATGTTAATGGAAGAATTTTGGATGATGACCCATTGGCAAAAGATAAGATGCACTATTCAGGTATAGCAAAAGAGGGCGTAAAATTAGGAAAAGATGAATACTTTGTGCTTGGCGATAATAGAAATAACAGCTATGATTCAAGATATGAGCAGGTCGGAGTAGTAAAGAAGAGCAGAATAATCGGAAAAGTTTGGATAAGAATTTTTCCACTCTTAAAATTTGGAGCAGTAAACTGATGAATAATATTTCGGAGATTAGAGAAGAATATGCAAATTGCAGCATTTCCGACTTGAGAGAGTTTGTTACTTGCTATGGTGCTGATAAGAGAAGTGGGATTAAAAAAATAGTTGGAACTGCAAAGAAAAAGCTTGAAGAATATGAAGCAGAGGTAATCCGCATAAGTCTTATGTCGAAGTTTGAAAGGCAATTTAGCGAAAACGGGTATATTTGCGGAGTTGATGAAGTAGGAAGAGGTCCACTTGCAGGACCGGTAGTTGCAGCGGCGGTTATTTTTCCCAAAGATTTGATTATACCTTATGTAAATGATTCTAAAAAGCTTTCCGAGGCTAAGAGAGAGAAGTTATTTAACCATATTATGAGTGAAGCTATAAGTGTAGGTTTTGGAAGTGTTGATAATAATAAAATTGATGAAATAAATATTTTACAGTCTACTTTTGAAGCTATGAAACAGGCTGTTTCAGACTTAAATGTAAGACCTGATATTATTCTTGTAGACGGTAACAAAGAAATTCCGGGGCTTGATATAGTGCAGAGGACAGTTGTAGGCGGTGATGCAAAATGTCTTTCAATAGCAGCTGCAAGCATAGTTGCTAAGGTAGTAAGGGATCGTTATATGAGAGAAATGAGTATAAAATATCCTATGTATGATTTTGCATCAAATAAAGGCTATGGATCCGAAAAGCATTATGCAGGAATAAAAGAATTTGGCATTTCACCTATTCATAGAAAGACTTATGTGCATGATAAGGAGGGGCTATGGAAAAGAAAAAGGAAGTAAAAACCGCTGTGGCTCTTGGCTATGATACCGAAAGCGGAGGAGCGCCTTATGTAATTGCTGCCGGCAAAGGGGAATTGGCGGAGAGGATTATTGCTGAGTCTAAAAAGAATGATATTCCACAGTATGAAGATGAAAAACTCGTTAAATCTTTATCTAAGCTGGAAATAGGTGAGAATATTCCTCCTGAACTTTATGAAGTAGTGGCACAAGTACTGCTTTTTGTAGATAAAATGGACAGACTTAAATCAGCAGTTGCTGAAAAGAGAGATAGGAAGTGGTGATATAAATAAGCGTTCGTTAGGTAGTATATATGAAAAAAAGGCTGTTGACTATTTGTTGTCTAAAGGATATAAAATTTTAGAAAAAAATTATTTAAGAAATACAGGAGAAATTGATATAGTTGCACTAAGTTCCGATAATTATCTTATAGCAATAGAAGTAAAATATAGAAGTTCAGATAAGTATGGAAGTCCGTTTAGTGCCGTTACTTACGCTAAACAAAGAAAAATTTACAAAACCCTGCTTTTTTATCTTAATGAACACAATATGTCAATGGAAACAAAGTGCAGGTTTGATGTAATTGGAATATATAAGGGAGGCAAACTTTTTCATTTGACCAATGCGTTTGAAGTTTGTTAAGTCCTTGTCAAATAGAAAACAATAGCTTATACTAATGTAGGTTAATATTTATATAAAATGACTTGTTTTGGGGGTATTTATGAAAGGAATTATTCTTGCGGGAGGCTCAGGTACAAGGCTTTATCCTCTTACAGAGGTTACAAGTAAACAGCTTTTGCCTGTTTATGATAAGCCGATGATATTCTATCCGTTGTCTACACTTATGTTAGCCGGAATTAAAGATATTTTAATCATTTCAACTCCAAGGGATTTACCTAATTTTGAGAAGCTTTTAGGAAACGGTTCTGAATATGGGATTAAGCTTTCGTATAAAATTCAGGAAAAACCGAATGGTCTTGCAGAGGCGTTTATTATAGGCGAGGAGTTTATAGGTAAAGAAAGCGTGGCAATGATTTTGGGAGATAATATCTTTTATGGTAACGGTTTATCTTCAAATCTTAAAAAGGCGGTGGATTACACGGAAAACGGTGCAGCCGTATTCGGTTATTATGTAGATGATCCTGAAAGATTTGGAATTGTTGAATTTAATGAAAAAGGTGAGGCGGTTTCAATAGAAGAAAAGCCGAAAAATCCTAAATCAAACTATTGTGTAACAGGACTTTATTTTTATGATAATTCAGTAGTTAAATATGCTAAATCTCTTAAACCTTCAAAAAGAGGTGAGTTGGAAATTACAGATTTAAATAAAATTTATCTTGAAGAGGGTAAGCTTAATGTAATTACTTTGGGTAGAGGTTATGCTTGGCTTGATACAGGAACGGTAGATGCTCTTGCAGATGCAACGGAATTTGTAAAGGTAATCGAAAAAAGACAGGGAATAATGATTTCTGCTATTGAAGAAATTGCTTATAAAAATGGCTGGATAACCAAAGAAAAATTGATAGAAAGTGCCGATAAATATGGTAAATCTTCGTATGGAGAACATTTGAAGAAGGTGGCAATGGGTAAATTATTGTATTTATAAGGAGAAAACAAATGGCAGAAAACGAAAAAATGGAAAGTATGGATGATTATTTAGATGAACTTGAAAAGTCATTTAAAAAGCTTAGGGAAGATGATATGGTAAAAGGGTCTGTAATAGGGATAGGAGAAACTGAAGTGACAGTTGACCTCGGTTCTTATACAGAAGGAATTGTTCCTATAGAAGAACTTAGTAATGATCCTAAGTTTTCTATAAAAGCCGATATTGCAGTAGGAGATGTTGTGAATGCTGTGGTACTTTCAGCAGATAATGGTTACGGGCAGGTTCTTTTATCTATAAAACGGGCAGACAATATCCTTGCTTGGGATTTTTTGACAGATGCGAAGAAAAGTGGACAAATATTTAATGTAAAGATTACAGAAGCTGTAAAGGGTGGAGCAGTTACATACCTTAAAGGAATAAGGGCATTTATTCCGGCTTCAGGTCTTTCCTTAGAATATGTTGAAAATACAGAAGATTTTATAGGGAAACATATATCTGTAAGAATAATTGAAGTCGATGAAGATGATAAAAAACTTGTACTTTCGGCTAAAAGTATACTTAGAGAAGAAGAGGCTAAAAAAACAGAAGAAAAAATGTCTAAAATTGCCATCGGTACAGTAGTTACAGGTAAGGTAGAGCGTATTGAAAATTATGGTGCTTTTGTGAGGATTCCTGATGGACTTTCAGGTCTTTTACATATTTCTCAGATGTCAGAAAAAAGGATTAAACATCCTAAGGAGGTAGTAAACATAAATGATGAAGTAAAAGTAATGATTACAGATATTAAGGATGGGAAATTAAGTCTTAGTATGACAAAAGCTGTAGAGAATGAAATAGTGGACGACACTGATTCTATACCTATAGAATATAGTACGGGAGATTCACCTACCACCAGTTTTGCAGATTTGTTAAAGGGAATAAAATTGTAGAAGATAGCAAGTAAGTAGTTAGATTAGGTATAATTAAAATTAAATATTTTTTATAGAAGGAGTTCAATAATGAGCAAAGAAAAAGTTGAGAGATATAAAAAGGAAAAAGCTGTAAGAAAACTTAGCCTTAAAAAAGAAAAGCGTATGAAGACTGCACTTTTATCAGCATTTATAGCAATTATAGTTTTAGGTACAGGTGCAGTGGGATATTATTCCGGCAATAGAAGCGGTTATGGCAAAGGCTATGCAGAAGGATTTTCTATAGCTGCTCAGATTTATAATAATGCAGCTGCATCAGGAGGTGCGATTGCTTCGGGAACTTCCGTTACCACCGACAGTACATCAGGCAGTGCAGCTACAACTGATAAGAATGCAGGGAAATAAAATTTATAAAAGATTTAATAATATGGTAGGAGATTATTAAAAGGAGAATGTTATGAAGGATAAACTTTATAATGGTTTTAAAAAGTATTATGGCGATACGGAGGGGACAGAGCTTTTCTTTTCACCGGGGCGTGTGAATCTTATTGGTGAACATACGGACTATAACGGTGGCCATGTTTTTCCTTGTGCATTGACAATGGGAACTTATGCTTTGGTTAGAAAGCGTAATGACAATAAAATGAACTTTATTTCGTTGAATTTCGATAATGCAGAGGTTGTGACTGTGGAATTACCGGAACTTTCATATCAGAAAAAAAATGGTTGGGCTAATTATCTGATAGGAGTAGTTTGGGCATTTCTTGGCAAAGGATACAATATAGAACAGGGTTTTGACCTTGCTATGATTGGCAATATACCCTCAGGAGCAGGACTTTCATCATCAGCATCTATAGAGGTTCTTATGGGTACTGTGCTTAAATATATGTATAATATTGATGTGGATATGGTGGAGATAGCTAAAATCGGTCAGATTTCAGAAAATCAGTTCAATGGAATGAATTGCGGTATTATGGATCAATTTGCAGTATCTATGGGCAAGAAGGATAATGCTATTTTCTTAGACACAGCCGACTTGTCTTATGAATATGCACCTATCAAGTTAAAAGATGCAAAAGTACTTATTACTAACAGTCATGTAAAGCATAGCCTTGTAGACTCGGCTTATAATGACAGAAGAAATGAAAGCATAGCTGCTCTTAAAGCACTTCAGATCAAGCTTGATATAAATGGTCTTGGAGATTTGACTGAGGAAGAGTTTGAGACAAATAAAGAACTTATTCAGAATGAAATACAGAGAAAGAGAGCAAAACATGCAGTTTATGAAAATCAGCGTACAATAAAAGCGGTTGCTGCTCTTAAAAATAATGACATTGAAACATTCGGTAAGCTTATGAATGCTTCTCATATATCGCTTAGGGATGACTATGAGGTTTCTTGTTCGGAAGTTGATAAGCTTGTAGAAATCTCCTGGGAGATACCCGGTGTAATAGGTTCCAGAATAACCGGAGGCGGATTTGGAGGCTGTACTGTAAGCATTGTTAGAAATGATGCGGTAGAAAACTTTAAAAAAGAAGTTATAGAAAAATATAAAGCTGAAACCGGAATAGATGCTGAAATTTATGAGGCGGAGATAGGCGACGGAGCAGGTAGGATAGAGTAATGCTTTATTTGCACAGCTTTACAGGAATTTATAAAAAACAGGATTTTTACAAGAGTTTTAATTATAAACTGCTTGATGATGAAAAGTTGGCAGGAGTCAGGGGATATATGGATGATGAAACAAAGGCTCATCTTTTAAGTGAAATACGATCATTTGGAAAGCTTAGTGCTGTACATTTTCTTGACTCCGGCAATTATCATCATTTGAGCAGGCTTTATCTTGAGTTGATTAATAACCCCTTTAATCTTGTGGTTTATGACAATCATACCGATATGCAGTTTTCAGCTTTTGGAAATATCCTCTCTTGCGGTTCATGGATAGCGGATGCCTATAAAAGTCTTGAAAATCTTAACAAAATATTCATAATAGGTGCTGATAAAAAATACATAGAAGATTGTGAATTTAATAGGGATGACAGGGTTATATTTGCTGAAAGTATTTTTGATATAACTTTGGATAAAAGCATACCTATTTACATTTCAGTCGACAAAGATGTACTTTCTGAGGAAGAGTTTGTATCAGACTGGGATCAGGGGAAGATGTCGGTAGTTGCACTTATAGATGAGTTAAAAAATATAATAAAAGGTTTTATTATATTGGGTGTGGATATATGTGGTGAACCGGCTATAAATGACAGTTTTAATATCAGTTTAAGCAATAATATCAATAAAGAATTAGCAAAGATATTTGTAGATATTTTGTAAAAAATATGATACAATTAGATGAAAAACATTTTTATTTAGATACTTAAAAAATAATAATTATCTGATATTGCTTATAAATGATTCTATTGTTGTAGTATGCTATTTAATAATTGACTTTAATTAAAGGAGAATTAGACTGATGAAGGTTTATAAAATACATGAAAAATATAGAAATAACTTGCTTTATATTACAGGATTAATGCTGATATTTGTTTTTTCTTTTGTATTTAGTGTAATGTTTTATGGTAATGTTTCTTTTAATACAGTTAAAGCTTCAGTAAAAACAATGGATAAAAAGAAGGATAAAACAAAAAAGAAAATTACTAAAAATCCCATATATCATAAAACGGCATATTTAACATTTGACGACGGACCAAGTGCTAATACGGATAAAGTTCTTAAAATTCTTGATAAATATAAGATTAAGGCGACATTTTTTGTTGTTGGATTAAATACAGATAAGGCAAATATAAAAAGACTTAAAGAGATAGTTAAAAGAGGTCATAACATAGGACTTCATTCGTTAACACATAACTACAAGCAGGTATATGCAAGTCTTGACGCATTTAAGAAAGATGTATACGCAATTAGAGATTTGGTAAAAAAGCATACAGGAGTGGATTCAAAAATATATAGATTTCCGGGAGGAAGTAGTAACGGAGTTTCAAAAACTAATATGTATACTGTAATTGATTGGCTTGAATCTGCCGGGTTTGTATATTATGATTGGAATTTAGGCGGAACAGATGCCGCTTGGCCGGCACCTTCAGCTGATAAAATTTATAATGATATTGCAAAGTATTCAAAGAGTAATTTTGATAAGGTAGTGCTTTTACATGATTCTAAAGATAAAATAAATTCTGTAAAGGCTTTACCTAGAATAATTGAGAAGTTAAAAAAAGAAGGTTATAAATTTGAAAAAATTAATAAGGATACAAAACCTGTTCACCATAAAGTGAATAAAAAGTATAAAAAGATAAAATAATTGGGAGGTATGCTATGAGTTTTTTTAAGGATTTGAAGGATGACATCGAAAACACTATGGGAGATTTTGAAAATAATGACAATCAGATGGTAGACACTTTAAGTGAAACAGGTTCTGATAATTTTGACGCATTCAATCTCTCTGACGAAGATTCTTTTGGTGTAGATTCAGAGATGATTGAAAGAATGGAAACTGAAGAAAACTTAAATTTAGAAAATACTGAGATTTTATCAGAAACTCCTATTTTTGAAGAATCAACTTTTGTACCTGATGAAGCATTTGCAGTTGTTGATGAGACTGTTTCAAGTGATTCAATCACAGCTAATAATTTGTATACAGGTAATATCGGAGCAGATACGGTTACAGTTGAAAGTAATATAGACATGTATTCTGATACATCCGCATCATCTACTGTAATTTCTAAAGGAACTGTTATAAATGGAAGTATAGTTTCTGACGGTGCTTTGGAAGTGCTTGGTACAGTTAACGGAGATATAAGCTGTCTCGGCAAACTTTCTATATCCGGTTTGGTTAAAGGTAAATCCTCAGCTGCAGAAGTTTATTTACATACCAATAAGCTTGACGGAGGAATTACAAGTAAAGGTTGTGTGAAGATTGCGGAAGGAACAGTTGTAATTGGTGATATTACAGCCGCTTCTTGTGTAGTTGCAGGTGCAGTAAAGGGAAATTTGGATGTTAACGGTCCGGTTGTAGTAGATTCTACAGCTGTAATAAAAGGAAATATCAGTTCTAAGGGGCTTCAGATTAATAGTGGAGCAGTTGTAGACGGTTTCTGTGCACTTCCATACGCATCAGTTGATATTGATTCTTTTTTTGGAGATGAGGTTGAGTCTTAATGGGGAAATATAAAAGAGTATTGCTGAAGCTTTCAGGCGAGGCGCTTGCAGGAGATAAAAAAACAGGATTTGATGAAGCTACCTGCATTAAAGTAGCTAAGCAGGTAAAGGAACTTGTTGATAACGGAATACAGGTAGGTGTAGTAATAGGCGGCGGTAATTTTTGGAGAGGTCGTACCAGTAATACCATAGACAGAACCAAGGCTGACCAAATCGGTATGCTTGCCACTGTAATGAACTGTATCTATGTATCGGATATTTTTAGATATGCAGGAATGAGAACCTCAATTCTTACACCTTTTGAATGTGGAAGTATGACAAAGCTTTTTTCAAAAGACAGGGCTTTTAAATATTTTGAAAAAGGTATAGTTGTATTTTTTGCAGGCGGCACGGGGCATCCGTATTTTTCTACAGATACAGGTGCTGTACTTAGAGCAGTTGAAATAGAGGCAGATACTATTTTACTTGCT
>CAUTOC010000053.1:0-14784 GCA_963539695.1 uncultured Catonella sp.
GCAATCTTGAAATGATACAGTACCACCCGACTACAATAGGAATAGCGGACAAGGTCTGTCTTGTGTCGGAGGCGGCAAGAGGAGAGGGCGGAAGGCTGTTCATTTATAAGAATAATGAAAAATGGTTCTTTATGGAAGAAAAATACCCTGAATTAAAGAACCTTATGCCAAGAGATGTGGTTTCAAGGGAAATGTACTTTGTAAGAAGGGATAACGAAAATGCTCAGGTTTATTTAGATATGACGGAACTTGACAAGGAAGTCTGGGCTGAAAGACTGCCTGATTTGAGAGAAGAAATCATTCGTTATCTAAGTATCGATCCTAAACATAAACCAATTCCTGTAAGTCCCGGTATCCATTACTTTATGGGCGGTATAGATGTAGATATAGAGCATAAGACAAATGTGAAGGATTTATTTGCGGCAGGAGAATGTTGTTTAGCCTATCATGGAGCTAACAGGCTTGGAGGCAACTCACTTTTGGGTGCTATCTATGGTGGCAGAAAGGCAGCAGAAACTATAATTACCTTGACACACAAGGAAGAAAAATCTGATAAAAGTAATGAATCTGTTACAATACAGGAAATTACTACAGATGTAGAAAGATATAAGGCTGAATTTGAAAATGTGAAAGAAAGCTTTATAATAGAGGTAAGAGATATTTTATTTAAAGCTATGGGTATAGTAAGAAATGAAAAAATGTTGTCAGAGGGTTTGACTGCACTTGATAAATTATCAGGAGCAAATTTGAATGAAAGAGAAAAAGACAGACTAAGGCTTGCAAAAGCCCTTATTTTAAGTGCACTCTACAGGAAAGAAAGCAGAGGAGCTAATTATAGAGCGGATTATCCAAAAAGAGATGATAGATATAAAGGTATGACAAGAGCCGTAATAAATGGAGATACAGTGAATATAGAGATGTGGAGAACAGATGGAAGTATTAATTGAAATAAAAAGGCAGGAAAGTTCAGAAAGCAAACCTTATTTTCAAAGTATCAGACTTAACTTGGAAAGAGAAAATCTCACAGTTGCAAGCATGCTATGTGAAATAAATGCTAAATCTGATATAAAAGATATAGAGGGTAAGCCTATTTCACAGATAAGCTGGGAGTGCAGTTGTATTCAAAAAAAATGCGGAGCCTGTGCCATGCTTATAAATGGGAAACCGAGGCTTGCTTGTGACGCATTTCTTAGGGATTATGTAAAAAAAGGTAAGATAAGTCTTGCACCTTTTAGCAAATTCCCCGTTATAAAAGATTTGATTGTAGACAGGAGTGTACTATATAATAATCTTAAAGATATAAAAAATTATCTTGAAAAAGAAATAAGCCTTACTGATAAAAACACCGATACGGCTTACGAGGCCTCAAGATGTTTGATGTGTGGCTGCTGTTTGGAAGTCTGTCCTAATTTTTATATAGGTGGGAATTTTTACGGAGCGGCTTCTTTTGTGCCGGCTACAAGACTGATAGCAGGTTCTGAAAAAGGTGAGGCTAAGGAGCTTAAAAAAGAATATAAGGAGCATATTTATAAGGGCTGTGGAAAATCACTTGCCTGCAAGGACATTTGCCCTGCTGGAATAGATATGGATAAGTTGTTAAGTAAGTCAAATGCGGTAGCTGTGTGGAAATGGTTTATAAAAAATAGATAGGGGGTTATTATGAATAGTATAGTTTGCTTGGATTTAGAAGGGGTGCTGATTCCTGAGATATGGATAGAGTTTGCAAAGGAAACAGGAATAGAGGAACTTAGGCTTACTACAAAGGATGAACCGGACTATGACAAGCTTATGAAACGCCGTATTCATATACTTAAAGAAAATAATTACGGAATTAATGAGATAAAAAAGGTGATAGAGCGTGTTGAGCCTTACAAGGGGGCTAAGGAATTCCTTGATGAGCTTCGTACCTTTACCAATGTGATAATTCTTAGCGATACTTACAAAGAATTTGGTTTTCCTATAATGAAGAAACTGGGAAACCCTACTCTGTTTTGTCATGAACTTGAAATAGCGGAAAACGGAGAGATAACAGACTATAAGCTTAGAAAAAACGGAACAAAGCTTGAAACTGTTAAGGCTTTGCAAAGTGTAGGTTTTGAAACCATAGCGGCAGGAGACAGTTACAATGACCTTGGTATGATAAAGGCAAGCAAGGCAGGATTTTTATTTAGAAGTCCTGAGAGAATTAAAAATGAGAATAAGGATATAAGAACAATGGAAAGTTATGAGGAGTTGCTTGAGGAAATTAAAAAATTTTACCCACTTGACAAATCTAATTGTATGCAATATAATCATACCAAAATAAATAGTTTATCAAGGAATTAATATACTTGCTGTTTATTTTATTGGAAGTTGAGGTTGGTATGATGTTTTACGATTTTAAAGCAAAGCGGCTAAACGGTAAAGAAGAATCACTTAAAGAGTATAAAGATAAAGTGGTACTTGTAGTAAATACTGCCAGTAAGTGCGGATTTACACCCCAACTTACAGGTTTAGCAAAGCTTTATGAAAAGTATTCTGACAAAGGTTTTGTAATTCTGGGTTTTCCCTGCAACCAGTTTGGAAAACAAGATCCGGAAGGAGAAGCCCGTAATGCCTGTCTAATAAACTATGGAGTAACATTTCCGATGTTTGATAGGGTTGAGGTAAATGGGGCTAATGCTCATCCTTTATTTAATTATTTAAAAGAAGAAGCCGGCGGTATTTTAGGAAATAGGATTAAGTGGAATTTTACAAAATTTTTGATAGACAGAAATGGAAAAGTAGTTAAGAGATTTGCTCCTATTACTAAACCGGAGGCTATAGCAAATTATATAATCAAGCTTTTGTAATTGATTGGAATAGAGGTTTTATGAACAGATACGATATTGCAATAATAGGTACGGGACCCGGTGGGCTTGAAGCTGCAATTACTGCAAAAATCAGAAATAAGGATATAATATTATTCGGAAATAAAGATTTAAGCCTTAAAGTAACCAAAGCTACAGAGATTAAGAATTATCTCGGCTTTCCGGGCATTACGGGAGAAGGGCTTGCCGAAGCATATAATGAGCATTTACAGAAAATGGACATAGAGATAAACTGTTCAAGGATAAATGCAGTTTATGCTATGGGTGATTATTTTGCAATTCAATCGGCAGAAGAAATGTTTGAAGCAAAATCGGTAATTATTTCTACAGGAGTAGTTGCAGGAAAGACCCTGCCCGGAGAGAATGAAAATTTAGGAAAAGGTGTCAGTTATTGTGCAACCTGTGATGCGGCTTTATATAAAGGTAAAGAAGCTATAGTTGTAGGATATTCGCCTAAAGAAGAGGAAGAAGCCGTTTTTCTTGCAGAAAAAGCAAAAAAAGTGACATATATAGCATTATATAAAAATGTGTCATCTCTTGCAGATAATATAGAAGTAAGAGAAGGGGAAATTCCGGTCGAGATAGTTAGAAACGGGGACAGTATAGTTCTTGTAACCAATAAAGGAAATTATACCGCTGACGGAATATTTATTTTAAGAGATGCGGTATCACCCGATAAACTTGTACCGGGGCTTCTTATAAAAGAAGGGCATATAGTTGTGGATCGTTTGATGCGTACCAATATTGAAGGAATGTTTGCCTGTGGAGATGTTACTGGTAAGCCGTATCAGTACATAAAGGCTGCCGGTGAAGGAAATGTAGCGGCACTTTCAGCGGTTTCGTATTTGGTTAACAAATAACTCATTGAAGTTATATGATAAATGTAGGTGAAATCACCGGAAAAGAGGATAATATGGTAAAAAAGATTAATGAAGCGGAATTTTCAGAAGTTAAGAGCAGCAAATTGGCAGTTGTAGATTTTAATGCAACTTGGTGCGGACCATGTAAGATGTTAGGACCGGTACTTGAAGAAGTATCGAATGAACTTAGCGATAAGGCGGATTTTTTTGCAGCTGATGTAGATGAAAATCAGGCTCTTGCTGTTAAATATAAGATTCAGAGCATACCTGCTATTGTTATTTTTAAGGATGGTGAGCCTGTGGATAGACAGATAGGTTTTATTCCTAAGGCACAGCTTATTGATTTTATAAATAAGAATGTAGGCTAAAATAATCTTATTATAAGGATGAATCATGCAAAAAGAAGATAAATATAAAATGTTAAGACTTTCCAGCCAGCTTTGTTTCCCGCTCTATGCCTGTGCAAAGGAGATAGTTAAGAAGTACAAACCTTTTTTGGATGAACTGGATCTTACATACACACAATATATTACTATGATGGTGATGTGGGAAAATGAAAAGGTAAATGTGAAAGAACTTGGAGAGCTTCTATATTTAGATTCAGGAACACTGACACCTGTACTCAAGAAACTTGAGCAGAAGAATTTTATCGACCGATGCAGAGATAAGGATGATGAAAGAGTGCTTAATGTGACACTTACAGAAATTGGAAGAGAACTCAAGGATAGAGCTTTAGATGTACCTAAAAAAATGGGAGCCTGTTTAAGGCTTACAGATAAAGAGATGTCAGCACTTCACAGCATACTTGATAAAATGCTTAGAGAGTTTTAATTTTTAAGCTATAATTATATTGAAAGACAGGCTGTCCCCTAACAGTTTTAACTGTTAGGGGACAGCCTGTTTGTTAATTGTTGTATGAATTTAAGAATGATTTAATGGCAGCAAAACTTTCTTTGCTTATTACATGTTCGATTCGGCAGGCATCTTCTAAAGCGGTTTCTTTATTTACCCCCAGCTTCATAAGCCAAGAAGAAAAGAATTTATGCCTTTCATATATCATATCGGCAACTTCTTTGCCAAGAACGGTTAGCTTGATATATCCGTTTTCATCAACTACAATATGCCCTGTATTTCTAAGATTTTTCATAGCTACACTTACGCTTGATTTCTTAAAGCCCATTTCATTGGAAATGTCTACTGAACGCACATTTCCGATTCTTTCGGTAAGCATAAGTATAGTTTCTAAATAATCTTCAGCAGATTCGTGTATTTCCATTAAGTGCCACCTCCAAGCTTTATTTACTTTCAGTATAGCAAAGATTAAATAGCTTAGCAAGGGTAAGCAAATTTTAATTAGATTAATTATGTTTTTTAATAATATTTAATTTTTTAAGTCTTATTATAAAATTAAACTAAATGAAAATAATAATAATAATCAAAATCTATTGACAAATGAGAGAAAATTTATTATCATCTTATACAGTTAGCAAAAACTAACTAAAAAATATTCGGAGAAATAATATGAGTTTTGATATTGTTGATATAGTAAAAAGTATGGATATGGGTTCGGTTTCACTTCAGTTGGCACTTCAATGTGCACCGGTGATTTCAGGAATTAAACTATCTAATCTTTTGACAATACCGGCAAAAAAACTTAGAGAGTTATTTCGGATATTAAGAGGAACCGGACTTACTTTTAGGGTTATTTACCCGGGAAAGGAAAGACTTGTAATTTTAGTTTATAGAGAGGATGAGCTAAAGGAATATTTGGAAAAGGAAGAAATAAAGACATTTATTCGTAGATGTGGTTATCCGATTTCCGATATAAAGCAGATGCTCCCTATGTTTATAAAGCGTTATATAAGATATATGGAGCTAAGACAGGAGTTTCCTCATGAGCTTGGAGTGCTTTTAGGCTATCCTATAGAAGATGTGGAAGGTTTTATCAGAAATAACGGCAAGAACTATCTGCATAGCGGATACTGGAAGGTTTATAAAGATGCTGCGGCTAAAATTAAACTTTTTAAGAATTATGAGAAGGTTCAGACGGAGATAGTGCGGTTATTATATGAAGGTATTGATATAATCAGCATTATTTCAAATTACAACAGTGCAAGTCATTATGAAGAGGAAGAATTTGTTCAGGTGATTTGTGCATAGAAGAATAGTGTGGATACACGGAAAGAGGAAAATATTATGAGTAAAATTAGTGTAGTTTATTGGTCACAGACAGGAAATACTCAGTCAATGGCTGAGGCGGTTGCAGAGGGTATTAAGGCAGCAGGTGCAGAGGCGGAGTTACTGGAGGTAGGAGCTGCATCTGTAGATGCACTTAAAGAGGAGAAGGTGTTTGCACTCGGATGTCCTGCTATGGGTTCTGAAGTTATTGAGGAGAGCGAAATGGAGCCGTTTGTAGCGGAACTTGAGGCGCATGTATCAGGTAAAGTTATCGGACTTTTCGGTTCTTATGACTGGGGTGACGGTACATGGATGTCTGACTGGGTGGACAGAATGAAAGCGGCAGGTGCTACAGTTGTGGGTGATGAAGGTGTTATCTGCAATCTTGAGCCGGATGATGAAGGACTTGAAAAGTGCAAAGAACTTGGAAAGAAGCTTGCACAGGCATAAAATCAGATAAAACTTATATAATTACGAGAGGTGCATTATGAGTGTGGTAATAGTTGGTGGTCATGACCGTATGGTTTGTATGTATAAGAAAATTTGTAAAGAGCATAAATGTAAGGCAAAAGTTTTTACTCAGATGTCTGCTAATTTAAGCGGACAGATAGGATCTCCGGATCTTCTGATACTATTTACGAACACTGTATCACACAAAATGGTGCGTACTGCTCTTGCAGAAGCGGAGAAATGCAAGGCTAATATTATCAGAAGTCATACAAGCAGCGGTACTGCTTTGAATGAGATTCTTGATAATGTTGTGCCGTCTATGGCGTAATGTTAATTAAATAACTTCTTTAACTTAGAAGAGTTGCGACTTGTTTGCAACTCTTCTTTCGGTGTGTGGAATCGGTTAAATTAGTGGCATTTTTTGATAATGGATTTCAGTTTCTTGCAATAATGAAAGTCAATATTTATAAGAGCGATTTTAATGCAAAAATTTATCAAAAAGATGAAAAAATAATTGAAATTAAAAAATCCTATTGATATAATCAAATTGTAGTTGATGTGAAACAGGTATAACTCAAAGCCGTAACTTTAGATTTTTGAAATTTAATGTGGCAGTTTGACATCTTAGCAATCTTATTAGAAAAAGGAGGTCCTGAGATGTGGGATAAAATTGGTTGGAAGAGAATCGGGTTGTTTATAGGAGGAGTAGCTTTTGGAACGATTGGGCTTAAAGCATTATTTAGCAAAGATGCTAAAAAATGTTATACTCATCTGACAGCAGCAGCCCTCAGAGTTAAGGACTATACCTTGCAGCGTACCGAAACTTTGAAAGAGAACTGTGAGGATATATATGAAGCCGCAAAAGACATCAATAAAGACAGAAAAGCTGCGGAAGAAGCAATCTTTGAAGATACTTCTGTAAAATATAAAGAAGTGGAAAATGAAGAAGGGTAAGTAAAGCAGCCTGCAGGGAGTTAGAAGTAAATTAAAAACTCTCTGTAGGATTTTTCTTTAGCAGCTTATTTTATGTATTGTAAAAATGAGGTAGGATATGAAATTCAAAATATTATCTGAGTCGGATAATAGAATAAGGATACAGGTACTGCAAAAAAATATGAGCTTTAAACAGGCAGATACCTTATTTTATTATGTCAGGCATATAAAGGGTGTAACTTTGGCAGACAGGACTTGTACCGTGACCATTAAATTTACAGGAGATAAATGGAATATAGTTTATGCACTTCAGTGTTTTGATTATGAAAAATTCGCTGCTCCTAAGGAATTTATTGAAAATTCAAGCAGAGAATTAAATGTGAAGTATCAGGACAGGCTGATAAGTTCTGTAGCAAAAAGGTTTTTTAAGGTAGTATTTGTTCCGGTTCCGTTTAGAAGAGTGCTTACTGTATTTAAGTCGCTTAAATATATTAAGGCAGGAATAAAGAGCCTTTTTAGCGGCAAGATAGAAGTTGCGCTGTTAGATGGAGCGGCAGTCGGGGTATCAGTGCTTAGAAGAGATTTTAAAACAGCTGCTTCAGTTATGTTTTTGCTTAGTATAGGAGAACTTTTAGAAGAATGGACTGAGAAGAAAACAACTGCAGACCTTGCCGGTATTCTTTCGCTTAACATAAGCAAGGTATGGCTGAAAAAAGATGATACTGAAATCTTGGCAGATTATTCCGATATAAAAGAAAATGATGAGGTTGTAGTACATCTTAGCGGTGTTGTACCGTTTGACGGCGTAGTTACCGAGGGAGAAGCACTTATAAATCAGGCATCTATGACAGGAGAAAGTGAGCCGGTCAGAAAAGAGATAGGAAGTACGGTATTTGCAGGAACTGTACTCGAAGAGGGAGAAATTGTCTTTAGAGTAAAGAAAACAGGCGGTAACTCAAAGTTTGAAAAAATAGTTAAAATGATAGAGGAGACTGAAAAACTTAAATCAGGTGCAGAAAGTAAGGCGTTAAATCTTGCCGACAGACTTGTACCTTACACTTTGGTAGGTACAGGGCTTGTATACCTGTTAACTAAGAATGTGACAAGGGCTTTATCTGTACTTATGGTAGATTTTTCCTGTGCACTTAAACTTGCTATGCCGGTATCCGTACTTTCTGCAATCAGAGAAGCTTCTGAGAACGGAATTACAGTCAAAGGGGGTAAGTTTTTAGAGGCGGTTGCAGAGGCGGAAACTATAGTATTTGACAAAACGGGAACTCTTACAAAGGCTGAGCCGATAGTAACATCAGTTATTTCTTTTGAAGAGAGGAGCGAGGATGAACTTTTAAGGATAGCTGCCTGTCTTGAAGAACATTTTCCACATTCTATGGCAAATGCAGTTGTAGAAGCGGCTAGAAAAAAAGGTCTTAAACATGAAGAAATGCACTCTAAGGTAAATTATATAGTTGCACATGGAATAAGCAGCAGTATTTCCGGTAAAAAAGTAATAATTGGTAGTTATCATTTTGTATTTGAAGATGAGAAAGTGACTGTTCCAAAGGGATTTGAAGAAAAGTTTAATAATATACCTGATGATTCCTCGCACCTTTATATGGCGATAGAAGGTGAGCTTTCAGCAGTAATCTGTATTTCAGACCCTGTAAGGGAAGAAGCGGAAGAAGTTATAAAAAAATTAAAATCACTTGGAATTAAGAAGATTGTAATGATGACGGGCGATAACGAAAGAACGGCAAAGGTAGTTGCGGCGCAGATAGGTATAGATAAATATTATGCAGGTGTACTTCCGGAAGATAAAGCAAGGTTTATAGAGAAAGAGAAGGCAAAGGGCAGGAAGGTAATTATGGTCGGAGACGGTATTAATGACTCGCCGGCACTTTCGGCGGCTGATTGTGGCATAGCCATAAGCGGCGGTGCGGAAATAGCAAGAGAAATTGCCGACATAACTATAGTTGCCGACAATCTGAATGAACTTGTTAAACTTAAAATCTTATCAAATGAGTTAATGAAAAGAATACATAGTAATTATAGAAAAATAGTAGGTATAAACGGAAGTCTTATAGGGCTTGGAATATTTGGGCTTATTCAACCTGAAACCTCAGCACTTGTGCATAATATGTCCACTCTCGCTATTGGAGTGCATTCAACCACTAATTTGATGGAGTGAAAATGATAAAAAAGCAGGATTAAAAAACTTGTCTAAGTTAAATGAATTTAAGCAGGGTTTCAATCTCGTTTCTTGAGGCTTTTACAAAGCCTTGTATCATTTCTTTTTTACCACCGCCTTTAGCATTTAAGTTCTCTTTTAGTTTGACTTGAACTAAAGCGGAATCAAGGTTATTGCTGCCGATAAGGTAGGAATAGCCTTTTTTTTCATCTCCGACAAAAATCCCGCAATAGCCGTTTCTTTTGTTTATAAGATAGTTAAGGGATTCTCTATGGCTTTTAGTATCAATTTCATCAATGAAAATTAAAGCGGGAGAGTTTTTAGCAAGATTATCAATTTCTGTAATAAGACGGTTCTTATTAGCTTCTCTAAGTTTAAATTTTAACTCATCCCTTTCATTTTTTAGGTTGATGACCGTATTTACCACTTCGCTCTGCTCAGAAGAAAGCAAATTTTTAAGTTCACCCATTTGCATATATAGTGAATTAAAATACTCAAAGGCTCTAAAACCGCAGAGGATAGAAAGTCTTGTACCGCCCTTATATCTTATAGAAGAAATTACCTTTAACAGTCCTATTTCGCCGGTTTTTCTCACATGTGGACAACAACAGGCACAGATGTCTATACCTTTAATTTCTACTATTCTTATATCTCCTGTAAGTTCGGTTTTACATCTGTAATCAATATTTTTTAATTCTTCCTTATTAGGATAAGAACAAATAATATCAATATTTTGAATTATATATTTATTTACTTTAATTTCGATTTCTCTAACTTGAGCAGGATTCAGATATCCGTCATAATCCATAGTTACATTATTGTCGGAGAGGTGAAAGCCGACATTTTCAAAACCGTATTTTTCCTTAACAATACCTGAAAAAATATGTTCACCGCTATGTTGCTGCATATTTGAAAAACGGTGTTTCCAGTCAATATATCCGTAAATATCGGAATTTATAAGGCTGTTTATTTCAAGTGAAATGTCTGAGCTTATGATATGAGTTATGTTGTCCTCTTTATCTATAAAAACATTTTCTACAGTTACTGCAAGTTCTGCTATTTTGATTGTTCCTTTATCACAGGATTGTCCACCGGATTCAGGGAAAAATAATGTCCGGTCAAGAATCAGTTCATACAGGTTATTTCCCTTTATACAAGGTGTAATACTTATTATTTTTGCTGCAAATTCCGTATTATAAGGGGTATTGTCATAAAGTTTAATAGTTGGCATAGGTTTTCCTTTCAAAAAAATAATAATAATTGCTATGAGTATTATTATAATGATATAATGATATAAATGTCAAAAAAAGATAAAAATCAAAAATAAAAGCGACTGAGGTTGAAAAATTTATCCGAATGCGGTATAATAAATTATTAAGGCGGAGTTGTAGAAAACATATCCCGGATTTGAAAATGATTGTTTTAAATACATTCCGGCATATATGGTTAAAAGATTTAGCCTAAGTTAGAATAATATTTAAAATATAGTTGATAAAATCTGCAATTTCTAGTAGAATATATAAAGGGTTGTTGAAGATAATCTTCTGAATTCGGATTTTAAAAATATGTGAAAGGAAGTATAATAATGGCTAAGAAAGTATTGGTAGTAGATGATGCGGCTTTCATGAGAATGATGCTTAAAGACATCTTGTCTAAAAACGGATATGAAGTTGTAGGTGAGGGTGTCAACGGAAACGATGGATTTGAAAAGTACAAAGAGTTAAAGCCGGACATTGTTACTCTTGATATCACAATGCCTGAGTGCGATGGTTTACAGTGCCTGAAGAAGATTAAAGAGTTCGATGCCGCTGCAAATGTAGTTATGTGTTCAGCAATGGGACAGCAGGCTATGGTTATTGAGTCTATTCAGAGCGGAGCAAAGGATTTTATAGTTAAGCCTTTCCAACAGGATAGAGTTTTAGAGTCTCTTGCAAAGATCAAATAAGAGTCAATAATGTTTTGATATGATATTTTAAATATGTGAATATAAAATAAACTAAGGCTATTTTCTTAATAGAAAATGGTCTTAGTTTGTTGTCTAATTATAGAGAATTTTTTTAAAAAAATATAAGATTAAAAATTGTAAAGAGGAATTTATTGCTAAAGGATGTATATAATCGGGTTTTAAGGTGAAAAGGGAAATAAATGGGAAATTATGTTATAAGTTTTGCACCTATGGAAGGAATAACCGGAAGAGTTTTCAGAAAAATATTTAACAAGCATTTTGGCGGAGTAGATAATTATTATACTCCGTTTATTACTCCTAAAGAAAAAAGAGGACTGGATAAAAAAGATTTGAAAGAGCTGTTTCCGGAAAACAATGAAGGGATAACAATAATTCCGCAAATACTTACAAGTTCGGGAGATGCTTTTAATTTTACCGCAGAAAAGCTTATGGAACTCGGTTATAGAGAAATAAATCTTAATTTGGGCTGTCCGTCAGGTACTGTGGTAAATAAAGGCAGAGGTTCAGGGGCGTTAAAAGATATAAAAAGCCTTGAAAAGCTTTTAGATGTAATTTATAGTGAGGCGGAATGCACGGGGCTTAAAGTATCAATAAAAACAAGAATAGGTTACGATAAGGCGGATGAGTTTGAAGGTATTCTTTCAGTATATCAAAAATTTCCTTTGCATAAATTGATTATTCATCCAAGAACAAGAAATGAATTTTATAGAGGTGAAATTCATAAAGAAAGTTTTGAACTGGCAATAAATAAATATGCCTATGACTTGAACAAAATATCCTACAATGGAGAGTTGAATACATCAGAAGATATTAGTAATTTACTGGATGAATTTCCTAAGATAAACAATTTAATGATAGGAAGAGGTCTATTGAGGTATCCTTTTTTGCTTGAAGATATATCGGGAAATATTTCCGCCGACAGACAAAAGAGATTGAAAAATTATTTAGATGAGCTATTTTTGACATACTTTGAGGAATTTAACGGAAGCCGGACAGCAGTCTTAAAAATGAAGGAATTGTGGTCTTATCTGAAAGAAAGTTTTGAATACTGTGAGAATTATGTAAAAGAAATTAAAAAGGCAAAAGGAATAGCGGAATACAGGGCGGCAGTCAATGTGCTGTTTTCAAACTGTGAGGTGAAGCGGACTTGATATAAAAGGCGGGTTGTGCTAATCTTTACAGGTAAGAATGCACATAGGAGGGAAAGTATGGTAAAAATAGAGATGAAAACTCCGTTGGTTGAAATGGATGGAGATGAGATGACAAGAGTAATATGGCAGATAATAAAGGATGAACTCATTCTTCCTTTTATTAATTTGAAGTCGGAATACTATGATTTGGGGCTTAAACATCGTAATGAAACAGACGATAAAGTAACGAAGGACTCCGCTGAAGCTACACTTAAATATGGAGTTGCGGTTAAATGTGCCACAATTACTCCAAATGCGGCTAGAGTGAAGGAATATAATCTAAAAGAAATGTGGAAAAGTCCAAATGGTACAATTAGAGCCATGTTAGACGGAACGGTATTCAGAACTCCTATTCTTGTTAAAGGCATAAAACCTTATGTGCGTACTTGGAAAGCACCTATAACTATTGCCCGCCATGCCTATGGAGATGTGTATAAAAATACTGAAATCAAAGTAAATGAAAAAGGAAAAGCCGAACTTGTATTTACTTCAGAAAATGGAAAAGAGACTAGAGAACTTATACATGAATTTAAGGGAGCAGGTATAGTTCAGGGGATACATAACTTGAATGTATCCATAGAGAGTTTTGCAAAAACTTGCTTTGATTACGCTCTTGAACTTGGGGTTGACCTTTGGTTTTCATCAAAAGACACTATTTCAAAAAAATATGATCATACATTTAAAGATATTTTTGAAGAGATTTATGAAAATGATTATAAAGAGAAATTTAAAAATAAGGGAATAACTTATTTTTATACATTAATAGATGATGCCGTAGCAAGAGTGGTAAGGAGCGAGGGAGGTTTTCTTTGGGCTTGTAAAAATTATGACGGTGATGTTATGAGCGATATGATTGCGGCTGCTTTCGGTTCGCTTTCGATGATGACTTCGGTTCTTGTTTCTCCAAAAGGGGTATGGGAGTATGAAGCGGCACATGGTACAGTACAAAGGCATTACTATAAACATCTTGCAGGAGAAAAAACATCAACCAATTCCATTGCTACTATTTTTGCTTGGAGCGGGGCAATCAGAAAAAGAGGAGAATTAGACGGGCTTAAAGAACTGGTTGATTTTGCTGAAAAGCTTGAAAAGGCAGTGCTTGATACCGTTGAAAACGGTATTATGACTAAGGACTTGGCAGATATTACAACTCTTAATAATGTAAAGTCTGTTAATACCGAGGAATTCATCAAAGCTGTAAAAGAAATACTTGAAAAAACATTGAACACAATCTAACTGTATACTTTGTATATATTTAAAAACATGTATATTTACATTATTACTTGTGATAAATGATTAATCTTGATAAACTTATAACAAAGTCATATAATAGTCTAATAGTGTCAAGTGGGGTTGAAGTATTCCAATTTAATGAAAAGAGTATTATAATATAAATATACAGACATAATGGAGTTTTGGTATATGGCTTGAGGGTGGAGATGTTTATGAACGAAGAGATATTAAAAGAGCTGGAAGTTTTGAAAAAATTTATAAGACTGGCTATTGAGGGCGGCGGAAAACCGGTGCTGAAGTATCTGTATGAGATTTTGGGTTATGATTTTATCTTCTATAATTATGTGCAAAATAAAAGGATAATAATGGGAGATGAGAAGAATATAAATCTGTCTGAATGTTTTGAGTACCAAATAGGATTAAACAGCGATCTGTTGGGGAAAATTGCTATAAATATATCAGAAGAAAAAATGACTGAATATCAAAAGAGAGTATTAGAATATGTGGCAGATGTATTTATTCTTATAAATAAAGAAAAATTTTCTGTAGAGAGAGTGGAAAAAGATCTTAAACAGGAACTCATACTTGATATTTGCACAGGCAATATTAAGTCGCATGAAGAATTAAATATAAGAAGTAAACTAAATGGCTGGGAAATAAAGGATAATCTTGTAGTTATTATTTTTGATTTGGATGAGTATAAGAAAAAGACTGTAGACTTAAAAGAATCCAGCGGTAAAATAGAAGTAGTCAAGGAGAAAATGTTCAGGGAACTAAAAAATAATTTTCTGAATGCAGGTATGACCTTCTATAATTGCCAAAACAGTGACAGTATTATATTTTTATTTGAGTTTGATAACAGTTATCTGCATAATAAAGATAAATTATTTAAGAAAGTTATGCAGGAGTCTATGAAAGAATATGGATTTACTTATACTGT
>CAUTOC010000054.1:0-14035 GCA_963539695.1 uncultured Catonella sp.
ATTTGCTGCATTATTATCTGTATTTTTATCGGCATCCGACTTACCGCTTCCACCCTTAGTACCCTCTTCCTCTGCAGTATTTTCAACTGCAAAATTAGAATAATACTCAGCAAGTTCATTAAGCTGACTTACGCCGCTTGATATAAGGATACCGTTATCAAGTGCCGAACCTCCGCCGGAAAATATACTGAATGATGAAGTAATGGCTTCAACAATTTCATTATACTTTGCCGTATCCATGCTGCTCATTGAAAACAAAAGTACGAAGAAACACAGAAGCAGGTTCATAAGGTCAGAGAAAGTCGCCATCCACGCCGGTGCTCCTGCTGGTGCCTCTTCCGGTTTTTTCTTCCTTGCCATATCTTATTCCTCTCCATTACCTTCTGAGAATGCTTCGCGTTCAGCAGGTGTTAAGAATGATTTCAGTTTTTCTTCTATTACTCTCGGGTTCTCTCCTGCCTGTATAGAAAGTATGCCTTCTACCATAATTCCTTTAAGCATAATTTCTTCTGCACTGTTTGCTTTAAGTTTATTGCTAACAGGAGCACAAAGCCAGTTTGCAAGGTAAGAACCGTAGAATGTAGTAACCAATGCTATAGCCATTGAAGGACCGATTGAACTCGGGTCGTTAAGGCTGGAAAGCATGTTTATAAGACCTATAAGAGTACCAATCATACCCCAAGCGGGTCCCATCGCCGCAAGCGTTTCCCAAAAACCGAACTTACTTTTGTGTCTTTCCTCAATACAGGAAATCTCCGTTTCAAGTATTCCCCTTACAAGTTCAGGGTCAGTACCGTCTACAATCAGGAGTATTCCTTTTTTTAGGAAAGAATCCTCAATGTTTTGGGAAGCTTCTTCAAGTGCAAGTAAACCGTCTTTCCTTGCTATATTGGAAAGACTAATAATGCCCTTGATTACTTCAGACTGATTAAAGCTTACCGGTTTAAGAACCAAAGTAAAACTCTTTAATCCGGCTACAAATTCACCTATATTCTTACTTGAAGCAAGAACAATCATGAATGCACCACCAAATGTAATAAGTGCTGATGCCACATCCAGAAAACCAAAAATAGCTGCCGGATCCTTCATCATAATCGAAAAAAGCACCAGTCCCAATGAAATTACAAGACCAAGTAATGTCGCTATGTCCAAGCCAGTCACCTTCCGTTCTCATTTATTCCCCAAATAAGGGGTGATTGGTTGAGGAATTATTCTTTATCAAGAATTTCCCCTGTAAAGATATTATGCTTGTAGTTTTTTACAAGGTTTTTAATTTGAAGCCTGCTCTCTTTTACCATTATCTTTTTACCCGTTGTAAGAGTTATAACAGTATCCGGAACTTCTTCAATTACCTCAATAAGGTCAGCGTTGATAGTAAACTCCAAACCGTTCATTTTTGTTACATCTATCATGTATGACCTCCACATTCATATTTTCTTTACTTAAACTTACTTTTTTCTTACATATTTTTTGCACAAAAAAAAGCACTTTCATTTATTATAATGATTTTGTAAGCAAAAATCAATATAGTACAAAAATTAATGTCATTTTGTTATTAATTTGTTATTTTTATAGCCTAAAATTTACTAATAATTCTTTAAAAACATATTAAGAATCACTAATTTTTAAGAATTTTGTAATAAATAACACATTATTTGCTATTTAATCTAAAAATATATTATTTACATTTCAACCTTAATCAATTATACTATCTGCGTTGCTATAAATTTATTATGATATTTTTAGGAAGGAAATTATGAAAGCAAAAAAAATAATAAACTATCTCTTAATTTTAACTTTTTTAATAAGTTCACTTATTTTTGTTCAGCCTGTACAAGCATCCTCAGGAAAATATCACATCAAGGTCAACAGATTAGCCAATACGGTTACAGTGTACGAAAAGCAAAGTGACGGTTCCTATAAGCCGATAAAAGCTATGCTTTGTTCTTCCGGAGGAAACCTTACCCCTTTAGGAACTTTCAAAACACAGATAAAATATCGTTGGAGATCACTTTTTTATGGTGCTTACGGGCAATACTCAACAAGAATAGTTAATCATATACTTTTCCATTCCATTCCATTTTACAAGTTGGATCCGGGTACACTTATGAAAGGGCAGTTTGAAAAATTAGGTACATCAGCTTCACATGGCTGTGTAAGGCTCTCTACTGAAGATGCAAAGTGGATATACGATCACTGCTCACTTGGTACGGAAGTTACTATTTATTCCGCCAAAGATCCGGGACCGCTTGGTAAGCCTGAAGCTATACCTTATCCTGAATATACCGGATACGATCCTACAGATACTTGGAGTTCAGGTGCAAAACCTGCAAATATTTCTCCTTCAATTACCGCTCCTAAAAAAATAATATTATCCAAGGATAATTTCAGCTATGACTTGCTAAAAGGTGTCAAAGCTAAGTCTTATGACGGAAAAGATTTGACGGAAGATATTGAAATTGAAGATAATATTGATTTTGAAACCCCCGGAAGTTACACTATAAAATACAGTGTTACCGGAAAATGGGGAAAAGTCGCCACAGCAAGTGCTATCGCCGTTGTCAAATAAAATTTTTATATCAGAGCTGTTGCATCAAGAAAAAAATTGCTTCCGATGCGACAGCTTTTTATATAATACAAACTTTAATCATTCATATTTAGCCTATCTGTACTCTTCTATTTTTAGTTGTATGTTTCTAAAACCTCTATATTCATTTATTTGCGGTGAATATATTATGTCTAATTTTTTTTCGGTCTTATTTAACAGATATTCTTCAAAAGCTTTTGCATCGCCAAACCATATTGCATTATACACTTTCCCTTCTCCCATATCTGTCAGATCCAGTTTTATCACATTCTCATTTTTCCCCATTATTTTATAGGCTTGAACCTGCATATTTCTTCTTGCAAAAGTCGGTACCTTATTGCCCGTTCCATAAGGCTCAAATCTTGAAAGTTCATCTATTAATTTCTCCGATATATAATATGGCGGAAGCTCCATATCAAAATATATTTTAGGTTTCAACTCTTCCTCTGTAAGAGTTGTATTTTTATTCAACTTCTTTCTCAAATTACCAAGTACCTTTATCTGCTCTTTCGGCGTTTCGCCCTTTAATGAAAACCCCGCAGCCATAGGATGTCCTCCGAATTTGGAAAAACATTCTGCACATTTAGATATTTCTTCAAACATATTATAATCCTCAACGGAACGCCCCGAACCCTTTATCCCTCTCTCTGCATAAGTAAAAATCAAAGTCGGTTTATAAAATTTTTCTTTAATCTTTCCTGCAACTATACCCGCTATACTCTCATGACAATCCGGAACCAAAATAACCAAAACCTTATCATTTAAGTATTCAGGACTTTCAGCTATCTCGGCTGCCCTTATTAAAGACAGCTCAGTTATGTCCTTTCTTTCATTATTCAGCTCTTGAAGTTCCTTCGCTGTAATTAAAGCCTCCTCTCTATTTTTTTCAAGAAATAATTCAATAGCTTTCACCGCCGATTCAAGCCTTCCGGAAGCATTTATCATAGGTCCAAGGATGAAACCGCAATGATAAACTGTAATCTCCGCCCTATCTGTAAGCCCCGATACCTCAAGCAAAGCTTTAAGCCCCACATTTTCAGTATTATATATTGCCTCTAATCCCTTTTTCACTATAATTCTGTTTTCACCTATAAGTTCCATAACATCACAAATAGTCGCAAGAGCTGTAAATGCAAGATATTTTTTCTCAATTTCTTTTTTAAGAATTTCAGAAGCTTTACCATATTTTTCTGCATAATAATTTATTAGCTGATATGCAACACCTGCTCCACAAAGCCCTTTAAAAGGATATTTACAATCTTCTCTCTTAGGATCAGTTACAGTATCTGCCGGAGGAAGGAGATTATTAAGCGGAATATCGTGATGATCTGTAACAATAACCGTAAGCCCTATCTCCTTAGCATGTTTAATCTGTTCGTAAGCTGCTATACCATTATCACAGGTCATTATAGTATCAATCCCATCTTCCTTTGCCTTATTTACTATATCTATATTGATTCCATATCCGTCCTGCACCCTATGTGGAATAACATAGCTTATATCAGCCCCCATACTCCTAAAAAAATCATATAAAATAAAGGTAGAGCATACTCCGTCCACATCATAATCCCCAATTATACGAATTTTCTTACCTTCACTAATTTTCTTGTTAAGTATTTCACAAGCTTTCACTAAATCAAACATTAAAGCCGGATTTGAAAGTTTTCTCTCTCCCGCATTCAAATACTCATCTATATCCTTGTCATTATTCACCCCTCTGTTAACAAGTACCCTGGCTGCTATCTTACTAATTCCAAACCTAGCGGCAATTCCATCAAAATCTCCCCTGATTGTCCTCATATACCATCTTCCAGCCATATCACTCTTCCTTTCCACTCTATCTAAAAAATCTTATAAATAATTATACCACATCTAAAAGACATTTCATGACAAATCCGTAATAATATATATTTTTTCTTTTCACCTTCCTAAATCAGGCTTGCTACAGCCATAGCCTAAGCGATCGCATTAGGCACAGCGAAGCGGATGCCGGAGCGAGTCTGGACTACCGGCGTAGGCAAGCCGTAACTTAGTCAACATCCAATCTTCATTTTAGCAAAATTCCACTTAATATACTTTTTATTTTCACCTTCCTAAATCAGGCTTGCCATAGCCATAGCCTAAGCGAGTGCATTAGGTGCAGCGAAGCGGATGCCGGAGCGAGTCCGGACTACCGGCGTAGGCAAGCCGTAACTTAGTCAATCAAAACCACATATAGCTAAAACAAAAAAGGTATGAACCAATCACCTCAGTAATTAATCCATACCTTATTTTAATTAAAACAATTAACTTTAATTATTTATAAGCTTATCACTCTCATTATTCCAGCTATAAAGTTTCCTAATTTCTTTACCAACCTGCTCTAAAGGCTGCTCAGCATTAAGCTTTCTCATAGCATTGAAATGCACCTGACCTCCTGCCTCACTCATATCAAGCAAGAAATCCTTAGCAAAAGTACCATCCTGAATATCGGAAAGAATCTTCTTCATAGACTTCTTTGTTTCATCAGTTATAATCTTAGATCCGGTAATATAATCACCATACTCCGCAGTATTGGAAATAGAATATCTCATTCCTGCAAAACCTGACTGATATATAAGGTCAACTATAAGCTTCATCTCATGTACACACTCAAAATAAGCATTTCTCGGATCATAGCCTGCCTCTACAAGAGTTTCAAACCCCGCCTTCATAAGTGCACAAACGCCTCCGCAAAGTACAGCCTGTTCACCAAAAAGGTCAGTCTCTGTTTCTGTTCTGAAGGTAGTTTCAAGAATACCCGCTCTTGCACCTCCTATACCTGCACCATAAGCAAGTGCCATGTCAAGAGCCTTACCTGTAGCATCTTGATGTACAGCCACTAAACAAGGTGTTCCCTTACCTTCTAAATACTCGGAACGAACAGTATGTCCCGGAGCCTTAGGCGCTATCATTGTAACATCCACACCATCCGGAGCAGAAATAAGACCATAGTGTATATTAAAACCGTGTGCAAACATAAGCATATTTCCCGGTACAAGATTTGGTTTGATACTTTCTTTGTAAAGCTTAGCCTGAAGTTCATCATTTATAAGAATCATAACAATATCTGCCGTTTTTGCCGCCTCTGCCGCAGTAAGCACCCTAAGCCCCTGAGCCTCTGCTTTAGTCCATGATTTACTACCTTCATAAAGACCTATTACTACATCACAACCCGACTCTTTAAGATTAAGTGCATGTGCATGCCCTTGACTTCCATAACCTATTATCGCAATTTTCTTTCCCTCTAATAAAGAAAAATTACAATCTTTCTCATAAAATATCCTTGCATCCGACATAGCCAATTCCTCCGTTTTTATTAAATTTATCCCAAATCAGGGCTTATTCTTCATTACTCTAAAATTAATCATCCCACATTTCACCGCGAACTTCCGAGCCTCTTTCAAGACCGGTAACACCTGTACGCACCATTTCTATTATCTTATCTTTACCAAGTAAGCTTAAAAATGCCTCTATTTTAGTCTGATTACCTGTTAATTCAATAGTAAGAGATTCCTTAGAAACATCAACTATTTTCGCACGAAAAATATCCGCTGTTGCTATAATTCCCTGCCTTTCAGATGCTTTCGCTTTAAGTTTTACAAGAATCAACTCTCTGGTTACCGAACTATCAGGATGAAGCACTTTGACTTCTTTCACATCCTCAAGCTTTGCCAGTTGTTTCACAATCTGATCAAATACCTGATCATCACCATGAGAAACTATAGTCATTCTTGAGTATACAGAACGCTCAGTTTCACTAACAGTAAGACTGTCAATATTGAAACCTCTTCTGCTGAAAAGCCCTGCCACCCTGCTAAGTACACCGGATGTGTTATCTACAAACACAGAAAATACAATTTTATTCATATAACTCCTTTTAACCAAAAACTTGCACCAATAATAACAATCAGACTGAGCAAAGTCAAGTAATGACAATAATATACGCTATGCCATATAGTTATAATAAGACTTAAACTTTTTCAAATCTTTCCACATCAATTACAAAGATTGTCGCTCCTCCCACATCCACAGTAGTCGGTACTGCATTATAACTTGTAACAGGCACTCCACCGGTCTGAGAATAGGGGAGATTATAAACTATCTGCTCTCTCTTACCTGACTCTTTTACTATTATATCAATTACATTTTGTACCTGTTCCTGTTCTACACCGATTAAAAGTGTAGTATTGCCTCTTCTAAGAAAACCTCCTGTCGTAGCAAGCTTGGTTACTATATATCCGTTTGACATTAAAGCATCTGTAACCGAATCTCCGTCCTCGCTATGGACTATCGCATAAACCATTTTCATAAGATTTTCCCCCTTTTCGCAACCTGCATATAGCAGTTTTTAACCCAAATTATTTACAATATATCAATTAAGAGAAGAGATACAAAGGCACCTCTTCTCCAAACCTGCTTGCAAAAATTGCAAGATTGGTTTATATAATTAAGAACATTGTATCATTTTATACTGACTTTTACCAGTAAAATTTATTGTCAATTTTTCATTATCTACTCCTCAAATTCAAGCACAGCATAAAATCCTCTTGGCTTTTCTTCCATTTTTACTACCTTCCCCGTTAGCTTTTTAAGCGGTTCAGTAAGAGGTATATTCCCACTCATTCCGTAAGCATGTTCTATGGTATAATAACGAAAACTCTCAAGTTCCGTTTCAATCACATTTACTATATCCCCTTCTTTTAAAAGTCCGCTTCTTTCAACCTTAAATTCCATTTCTCGCATAACTTTTCACCTCAATTAAATAAAAATAAGACTTTCTGTAATTATGATAAGTATATCATCATTTAAACAGAAAGTCTTATTTTAAAAATCAAAATTATATAAACTATTATTTTCTTACACTCTAACCACAGAGAAGACCATAGTGCTTCTAGCTTCCATGTTAATCATATTTCCATTAGTCCTTACCTTCTTATCCCAAATTTCAGGAAAACCCGACTTATATATCTCAAGTGAAGAATCTGTTTCAATCTGCCAGCACAGATAATGTGGCAATTCCGGCAAATAACAGTCCTGTCTTTCCCAATGAGGATTTATTGCAAAGCATACTATATCATCTGCCGTATTATCCTCATTTCTACCTGCAAATACTGCTCTAAGCACATTTGTATAGTCAGGTCCTAAAGTCCAAGAATCAGGAAATCCCAGCGAACAGCTTCCCATATACTTTCTTATTACAGGATGTTCACTTCTAAATTTAATCAGGTATCTTGTAAATCTAAAATGCTCTCTATTTTTCTCAAGCTGTCCCCATTCAAGCCAAGAAATCGGACTGTCCTGACAATAAGTATTATTATTACCATATTGGGTATTTAAAAACTCATCACCCGCAAGAAACATAGGTGTTCCTCTGCTCATAAGGAGAGTAGTCATAGCATTTTTACAAAGCCTGTAACGCAATTTATTAATATTTGCATTGTCAGTTTCGCCTTCCCAGCCACAGTTCCAACTCCTGTTATCATCAGCTCCGTCTGTATTATTCCAACCATTTGCCTCGTTATGCTTACTGTTGTAACAATACATATCCCAAAGGGTAAATCCGTCATGACAATTAAGGAAATTTACAGAAGCATTCTCTCCTCTATGCTCCGGATTGTAAATATCTTTTGAACCTGCTATTCTTCTTGCCGCTACAGGCATAAGTCCTATATCACCTTTAAGAAAATCCCTCATATCATCACGGTATTTTCCATTCCATTCAGCCCAACGATTCCAAGACGGAAAACTTCCCACCTGATAAAGTCCGCCTGCATCCCAAGCCTCCGCTATAAGCTTCACATCCGCCAAAATTTGGTCATAAGCAAGATTTTGTAAAAGCGGTGCATTTGACATAGGAGAGCCGTCCTCATTTCTACCTAAAATACTTGCAAGGTCGAATCTGAAGCCATCCACATGATAATCTGTCACCCAGTATCTTAAACACTCCAAAATCATATACCTTACAACAGGATGATTACAGTTTAAGGTGTTTCCACAACCACTGAAATTGTAATATTCCCCTCTAGGTGTAAGCATATAATAAATGTTATTATCAAATCCTTTGAAAGAAATGCTTGGTCCCATCTCATTTCCTTCAGCAGTATGATTAAATACTACATCAAGAAAACATTCTATATCATTGTCATGCAACCTTTTTATAAGCTTTTTAAGTTCAGTACCTGAACTATTGTCCTCCGTCTTGGCTGCATAGCTTGTATTTGGAGCAAAAAAACTTATCGGATTATAGCCCCAATAATCTACAAGCACCTTGTCATTATATTTTCTATTTTCTTTTATCTCATCAAATTCAAAGATCGGCATAAGTTCAACTGCATTTATACCCAAGTCTTTGAGATAAGGAATTTTCTCCATTACTCCTGCAAAAGTTCCCGGGTATTTAACTCCGGAAGATACATCTTTTGTAAAACCTCTGACATGCATCTCATAAATCACAAGATCTTCAAGTCCTATATTAGGGTTAGGTTCACTACCCCAGTCAAAATCATTACGCACTACTCTTGCCTTATAAAATGACTTGCTGCTTTTTTTCTTTCCCCACTCGCTCTGTCCTGTAACTGATTTTGCATACATATCAAGCAAAATTCTGTTTTTGTCAAATATCAATCCTTTTTCTTTGTTATAAGGACCATCCACCCTATAAGCATATTCAAATTCTTCAATATTTAAATCAAAAACTATCATAGAATAGACATTACCTATTCTGTAAGTTTCCGGAAAAGGTATAACTGCATAAGGCTCATCTTCTCTATTCTTAAAAAGAAGAAGTTCAACACTTGTACCACCATTTGTAGGAACTGTAAAGTTTACGCCACTGGGAATGGCTGTCGCTCCATTTTGTTCATAAAGTCCCGGTCTTACCTTAAAACCGTTAATTTCGTCTATCGGTCGAAGATGAAATCTTTCAAATGAAAGATTATTATTCGCTTCTGCCATAATATCCTCCGATTACACACTCTACTTCATTGCAGACTATTTCAAATCTGCTGAATCTAAAATTATAGTAAATGGACCATCATTAGTAAGTGTTACTTTCATATCTGCACCAAATTCACCCTGTTCAACCTTAGGTACCTGTTTTTTACATTCATCAATTATATAATGGTACAGCTCCTTTGCACTCTCTGCATCTCCACAGGCAGTAAAACCGGGTCTGTTTCCATGACTTGTATCTGCATATAATGTAAACTGGGATATAAGTAAAAGAGAGCCTCCTACATCATTTATACTGAGATTTGTCTTGCCGTTCTCATCTGCCATTATCCTAAGTCCTATCAGCTTTTTTATCATTTTATCGGCTGTTTCTTTGGTATCATCTTTTCCTACACCTATAAGCACCATATATCCTCTGCCTATAGCTCCACGCACTTTCCCATCTATTTTTACATCTGAATTTTCTACAACCTGAATTACAAAACGCATAAAATCAATCCTTTTTCTTTTCTACGCAACACAAAACCACCGTACCGATTATACACCGGTACGGCAGTCTAAACTAATAATAATTTCCTCAATAAAACCTATTATTTACGGTTAAACGCATTTACTCCAGGCCAATGAGCTGCATTACCAAGTTCTTCCTCAATTCTAAGAAGCTGATTGTACTTAGCCACACGCTCACTTCTTGAAGGGGCACCTGTCTTAATCTGGCAGGTATTAAGAGCTACTGCAAGATCAGCAATGGTTGTATCTTCCGTTTCACCTGAACGGTGTGAAGAAATTGCTGTATAACCTGCCTTGTGAGCCATTTTAATAGCTTCAAGCGTCTCAGATACAGAACCGATCTGATTAAGCTTGATAAGAATAGAGTTAGCCGCACCGAGCTTAATACCCTTATCAAGTCTCTCTGTATTTGTAACGAAAAGATCATCACCAACAAGCTGAACCTTGTGTCCAATCTTCTCTGTCATCTTCTTCCAACCTTCCCAATCCTCTTCATCAAGACCATCCTCGATAGAGTAGATAGGATATTTGTCAACAAGACTCTCCCAGTGAGCAATAAGCTCATCAGAAGTAAATTTCTTTCCTGATTTAGGCTGTAAATAATGTCCAACACCCTGTTCTCTGTCTTTCCACTCAGAAGAAGCAGCATCCATAGCTATAACGAAATCTGTACCGGCCTTGTAGCCGGCATTCTCAATCGCTTTGATGATGTGCTCGATAACATCCTCATCATCTTTAAGGTTAGGTGCAAAACCTCCCTCATCACCTACAGCTGTAGTATGTCCTTCTTTTTTAAGAAGTGACTGAAGTGCATGGAATACCTCTGCACACATTCTAAGACCTTCTCTAAAACTCTCGGCACCTGAAGGCATAATCATAAATTCCTGTGTATCTACAGAGTTGGTAGCGTGTGCACCGCCGTTTAAAATGTTCATCATAGGAAGCGGAAGTCTGTTAGCGTTCGCACCGCCTAAGAATCTGTAAAGAGGAATATCAAGAGCGTTAGCTGCCGCTCTTGCTGCCGCAATAGATACAGCAAGGATAGCATTTGCACCAAGCTTTGACTTATCCTTTGTTCCGTCAGCGTCAATCATAGCCTTATCTACTGCATAAATATCAAATGCACTAACACCTTTAAGTACATCATTTATAACTGTATTTACATTCTCTACTGCTTTAAGAACACCCTTGCCGCAATAACGAGACTTATCACCGTCACGAAGTTCAAGAGCCTCAAACTCACCTGTGGAAGCACCGCTTGGAGCTGTTCCTATTCCTGAGATTCCACAATCCAAAATAACTTCAGCCTCAACAGTAGGGTTACCTCTGGAGTCAACTATCTCTCTACCGATAACCTTAACAATGTCTAAATTTCCTAAATAATCCATTTTTTCTTCCTTTCCATGCTTTCCGCATTGTAAAGTATTAATTCAAACACTAAAATGATACCATAAGTTGTTAAAAAAAACTAGATAGATAATGTAAAATTTAGAGAAATTTTTATTAATATAAAACACCTATTTATGATAAGGCTCTCCCATTCTAATTCTAAAAGCCCTATATATCTGTTCCAAAAGCATCAACCTCATAAGTTGATGTGGAAATGTCATCTTTGAAAAACTTAGCTTAAAATCAGCTTCGGCTATAACTTCATCTGAAAGTCCCAATGAACCGCCTATAATAAAAATTATATGGCTCCTTCCCGATACAGCAAGTTCCGAAATTTTCTCAGAAAGCTCAACAGAATCAAGCTCTTTTCCTTTAATCACAAGAGCAAAAATAAAGCTGTCATTCTTTCCCGCTTTCTTGATAAAATCTAGCATTCTTTCGCCTTCAATTTTTTTAATCCGCTCTTCTTCCGCCTGAGAGGCATTATCAGGAGTTTTTTCATCCTGTACCTGCCTTATATCTACTGTCGCATACCTTGACAATCTTTTAACATATTCAGCTATACCGGCATCAAAATATTTCTCCTTAATCTTCCCTGCACAAAGTATGGTTATCTTCAATCCCTGTACTCCTTATCACTTCAGCCACTCTATCAGCAAGTTCCCGTGCCAATATTCCGTAACTTCCTCCTTTTTCTTTCAGTAAATCTCCTGAAAGACCATGCAGATATACTCCCAATGCCGCTCTCTCAAAAAATTTATCCTCACTTTTTACCGATAAAGCTGCAATTATCCCTGTAAGTACATCACCTGAGCCTGCTTTAGCCATAGCCGAATTTCCGCTGTTATTTACATAACAGAAAGTTTTCCCGACTACCAGTGATTTAGCTTCCTTAATCACAACTATTCCTTCACAATTTTTCAATTCTTCTGCTATCGAAACAATATTAAACTTCACTTCATCCTTTGATAAATAAAGTAAATCCGACAATTCCTTAATATGAGGAGTTAATATGAAATTTCCCCTCAAATCCTGTTTTAATTTAAGCTTTCTATTTTCTTTTTCCTCTATAATCTCCCTAAAAAACCTAAGTCCGTCAGCATCTATAATAGTTGGCACTTCAGAAACATCCATAACACTTTTAACTATAGATTTACTTCTTTCACTAATACTAAGCCCCGGACCGAGTACTATAACATCAGCCCACTCTTTTACCGCCTTAACTAATTTTTCTTTAGTAAGTGTGCTTATATTTTCTTTAGTACTATCACCATAAGTTGTTAATATAGCCTCCGGAAGAAGGTTCTGTAAAGAAACCCTGTTCACCTTAGGAGTAAATATTCTTACCAAACCTGCACCCGTTCTATAAGCCGCCAATGCTGAAAGATACGAAGCTCCGCACATTTCCTCGGAGCCTGCAATAACAAGTATCTTACCGAAATCTCCCTTATTACTGTATTCATTTCTTTTAGGTAGCCGATTCTTAATATCTGTTTCATCGTATGTAAACGCTGTAAATGAAGTCATTTCAATAGATTTTTTAGGAAAACCGATATCTGAGATTATTATTTCACCTGCATATCCTCTGCCGGGATATACTGATATACCAAGCTTATTCACCCCAAAAGTAACTGTATAATCAGCTTTTATAGCTATACTTTCTACTCTTCCATTACTACCGTTTACTCCCGAGGGTATGTCTAAAGCAACTTTAACGGAACTACTGTCATTTATATAACATATAAGTTCTGCCGTTTCTCCTTCCAATCTCCCCTTAAATCCTACTCCAAATACGGCATCTATTATGACGGTATTTTTCAAATCATAATTTTCACATATAAAATCAGTCGGAGTTGTTATTTTTAACTTCACTCCGCTGTTTACTGCCAAATTTACCTGTTCACTGGTTTGGTTCGTAAATTTCTCTTCTTTTCCGATTATAATTATCTCAGAATCAAATCCCCATTCATGTAGCATTCTGGCACAAGCTATGCCGTCACCGCCATTATTGCCTGCACCACAGATAGCGACAACTTTTTTGTATTTATCATCAATTAAAATCCTGTTTTTAATAAATTCAGCTGCACAAAGTGCCGCCCTCTCCATAAGCACCATTCCTGATATTCCAAGTTTCTGTGCATTTTCATCAAGTTCTTTAGCCTCTGTACTTCCTGCAATATACCTCATACTTTACCCCTCCGCCACCACTACAGCTGTAGTATATTCTTTTGTATCAGAAATAGAAACAAAAAATCTCTCAATTTTAAGTGCCTTCTGCTTTTCCAAAGCCTTACCATAAAGCTTTATATATGGTTTTCCGAAATCATCTCTTAGCACCTCAATCTCTTTAATCTTCATCCCTAAAAATCCGGTTCCCATAGCTTTAGCAACTGCTTCTTTTACAGCCCAGTTGCTTGCTGCCGAATCAGCTTTTTTTCTTATAAGCTCTATTTCAGCTTCAGTAAAAACATACGACAAAAAAGCATCCTTTTCGCATGCTTTTTTGACTCTTTCTTTTTCAATTAAATCAGTACCAATACCTATAATCAATCTAATCTTCCTTTATTTAGAGGTTTT
>CAUTOC010000055.1:0-13839 GCA_963539695.1 uncultured Catonella sp.
CATTTTTCGGATCAGCGAAAAACTCCAATGGGCGAAACAGACTAAAGTCATTAAAGAAAAAACGCATTATGCAATAACTTAATTTTGCATAATGCGTTTTGTGTTTTCATTTATATCTCATACTCTTTTCTTCTAACGATTATTCCTATTGCTAAAAGAATAAACATAACTCCACCTGCATAATATACTGTATCACTACTTTCACCTGTCTTTGGAAGATAATTTCCTCCCTTAGGAGTCTTATCTTTTTCTACCTTAACATACTCATTCTTTCCGTTAGCTTTCTTCCTCTTTACATATCTGCCTCTTGGAGTTCCATCCTTATCTACTCTTACAAATTCATCCGGGCTGTCAGGATCGTTAGGATCCGGAGTTATATTTGGAGGGAATGAAGGAATGTTAGGAGGCAATTCCGGTGTTGGTGGTGGGTTAGGAGGGGTTGGCGGGGTTGGTGGCTCATATGGTACCGGTGGTATATTCGGTGCCGGAGGTGTATATGGTTTTTTGGTTAATATTGTCTGAGTTATGGCATTAGGATCTTTATGTTCCACCTTCTGCTTTTCATCAAACACATTATCATTATTTGTATCTACCAAATTTTCTGCAGAAATTGCCTCTTCAAATACTACATACTTGGTATCGTACTCCAGCTTTCCTTCTACATCAAAGTCCATTTTCCACACGCCCGTACCGGATGTAACAGCAGTCATTGTAACTGTATTCACCGCTACTATTGCTGTAACTGTACCATTCTCTATTTTATTAAGACTTCCTTTTACTGTATATTCCTTATTGCCTGCCAGTCCTGAATATTGTATGGTATCCGTTACTTTCTTTATTTTTGCTATATTACCGTCTTCAACAACTAATGCACTGCTTGTTGTACTTGCCTTTCCTCCAACACCTGCTATAGTTTCAATTTTTCCGTTGTTTGCAAGGATATTCGGTTTCTTGGTAAGTATGGTTTGGGTAACAGCATTAGGGTCTTTGTGTTCTACCCTTTGTTTCTCGTCAGGGAAATTATCATTGTTTGTATCTATCAGATCATCTGTGGAAACCGCTTCTTCAAATACTACATACTTAGCATCGTACTCCAGCTTTCCTTCCACATCAAAATCCATAGTCCATATACCTGTACCGGATGTGACAGCAGTCATTGTAACAGTATTTACTGCTACTATTGCTGCAACTGTACCGTTTTCTATCTTATTAAGACTTCCTCTTATGGTATATTCCCTATCACCTACAAGCCCTGAATATTCTATGGTATCTGTTACCTTCTTTATTCCTGCTATATTACCGTCCTCAACAATTAATGCACTGCCTGTTGTACCTGTCTTTCCTTCAACACTTACCGTAGTTCCAAGTTTTCCGTTAGGATTGGTATAACCCGGTCCCGGTGGTGGCGGTGTTGTAGGCTCTTTGGTATTAAGCACTCTAATCTCAATAGGTGATGTTTCTGTGTGAATTTTTTCTATTCTAAACTCACTTATTCTATCAGCTTCATTAGGAGAAAGAATATATCCTGCCGGTGCAGCTTTTTCTATTGCTATATATTCTCCAACCGGAAGTTCCAACTTATGCCCTTCTACCGGTACGGTAATTGTCGCTACAAGTGCACCTGATGTAATTACACCCGCACCCTTTTCACGAATATCAAATACCGCTCCACCTATTGTTAGATTTGTGTCTTTATCTACCTTTATTATCTTTACAAAGCCTTCCTGTTTCTTTGGTATAAATGTCTGGCTCTTTGAATCAGGATCTTTATGCTCTACCTTCTGCTTACTGTCAGGAATACCGTCACCAGTTGTATCTATCAGATCGTCCAAGGAAACTGCCTCTTCATATACTACATACTTGGCATCATAGACTAACTTTCCTGCGACATTAAAGTCTATTGTCCACTCGCCTGATGAAGTAACGGCAGTCTTAACCGCACTTGTTGTCGCTATAACCTCTACTACAGTTGTGCCTACTACCTTGTTAAGGCTTCCTGTCACCTTGTACTGTTTGCCTTGAACTAAGCCTTCATACTTTATGATGTCTGTTACAACAGCTACATCTTCAATCTTCTCCGACTTAAATGTAAGTGCCGCTTCAGAAGTTGCAGTCTCTCCACTCACACTTACCGTAGTTCCTATTTTACCGTTAGGATTAACATAAGGTGGTGGTACAGGATGTTTGGTATTAGGCACTATAAGCTCAATAGGTGATGTTTCTGTGTGAGTTTTTTCTACCGTAAATTCTCTTCTTCTTTCACTTACATCGCTAGGGAAGATATAACCTGTAGGAGCAGCTGTTTCTTCTGCTATATAATTTCCGACATTAAGTTTTACTACAGCACCCTCCGTAGGTACCGATATTCCCGCTCTAACAGCCGGTCCTGAAGGATTTCCGTCTATACCCTTTATGTAAATGCTAAATACCGCCCCGCCTATTGCCGAATTTGTATCCCTGTCTAACTTAATTATCTTTACAAAACCTTCCGGTTTCCTTGGTATAAATGTCTGACTCTTAGCATTGCTATCTTTATGTACTACACTTTGCTTCTTATCAGGAATACCGTCACCATTGCTGTCAATCAGATTGTCCTCGGAAACTGCCTCTTCAAATACTACATACTTAGCATTATAGACTAATTTTCCTGCGACATCAAAGTCCATTGTCCACTCACCGGTTCCGGCAGCCACAGCTGTTCTTGTTACAGTATTTGTAGCTACGGTTTCTACTACAACACCGTTTTCTATCCTGTTAAGGCTTCCTGTTACAGTATAGTCCTTATCTCCTACTAAGCCTTCATACTTTATGGTATCTGTTACGACAGCCACATCTTCAATCCTATCCGACTTAAATGTTAATGCCGCTTCAGAAGTTGCACTCTCCCCGTTCACACTTACCGTAGTTCCTATTTTACCGTTAGGATTAACATACGGTGGCGGGGTTACAGGCTCTTTGGTATTACGCACTCTAATCTCAATAGGTGATGTTTCTGTGTGAATTTTTTCTATTCTAAACTCACTTATTCTATCAGCTTCATTAGGAGAAAGAATGTATCCTGCCGGTGCAGTTTTCTCTATTGCTATATATTCTCCAACCGGAAGTTCTATCTTATTTCCTTCTACCTGTACGGTAATTGTCATTACAAGTGCACCTGATGTAATTACACCTACACCCTTTTTACGAATATCAAATACCGCTCCGCCTATTGCTATATTTGTGTCTTTATCTACCTTTATTATCTTTACAAAACCTTTCGGTTTCTTTGGTATAAATGTCTGACTCTTAGCATCAGGATCTTTATGTTCTACCTTCTGCTTGCTGTCAGGAGTACCGTCACCTGTTGTGTCTATCAGGTTGTCTAAGGAAATCGCTTCTTCAAACACTACATAGTTTGTGTCATATTCAAGCCTTCCTTCTACATCAAATTCCATATCCCAAGTGCCTGTACCTGATGCAGCCGCTTTCAAAGTTTGCATTTTTTCTGCTATTACTGCTGCAACTGTACCGTTTACTATCTTATTAAGGCTTCCTTTTACAGTATAATCTTTACCGCTTATAAGACCTGAATAGCTTATTGTATCCTTTACCTTCTTTACTCTCTTTATATCGTCTTCCTCGAGAATAAGGGCATTAGATGCTGAAGCTGCACTTCCGCTTACACTTACCGTAGTTCCTATGTTACCGTTAGGATTATCATGCTTTTTAGTATTAAGCACTATCAGTTCATAAGGTGCCGAACTTGTATTAATCTTCTTTACTGTAAATGGACTTCTTCTGTCAGCTTCATTAGCAGGAAGAATATATCCTGCCGGTGCAGTCTTTTCTACTGCAATATAGTCTCCGGTAGAAAGTTCTATCTGCTTTCCGGCGGCAGGTACTGTTACATCTGATTCAATGGCTGTTCCTGAAGGATTGCCGTCTAAACCTTTTTCATAAATGTCAAATACAGCTCCGCCTATTATCTCACCTGTAGCACGGTCTTTTTTAACTATCTTTACAAAACCTTTCGGTTTCTTTGGTATAAATGTCTGACTCTTGGCATCAGCCTTTTTATGCTCTACCTTCTGCTTACTGTCAGGAGTACCGTCACCTGTTATGTCTATCAGGTTGTCTAAGGAAATCGCTTCTTCAAACACTACATAGTTTGTATCATAATCTAACTTTCCTACGACATTAAAGGTCATTGTCCATTCGCCTGATGAAGTAATAGCAGTCATAACGGCACTTGCTGTAGCTATAGTTTCTACTACAGCTCCTCCTATTACTTTGTTAAGGCTTCCTGTCACCTTGTACTGTTTGCCTTGAACTAAGCCTTCATACTTTATGATGTCTGTTACAACAGCCACATCTTTTATATTTTCCGGCTTAAATACAAGTGCCGCGTCAGAAGTTGCACGCTCTCCATCTACACTTACTGTAGTTCCTATTTTACCGTTAGGATTAATATATTTTTTAGTATTCTTTATTATCAGTTCATAAGGTGCCGAACTTGTATTAATCTTCTTTACTGTAAACGGACTTCTTCTGTCAGCTTCATCAGTAGGAAGAATATATCCTGCAGGTGCAGTCTTTTCTACTGCAATATAATCTCCGATAGAAAGTTCTATCTTCTCTCCGGCGGCAGATACTGTTACATCTGATTTCACAAGTGTACCTAAAATATTTCCACCTGTACCCTTTTCATAAATGTCAAATACAGCTCCGCCTATTACCATATTTGTAACACGGTCTTTTTTAACTATCTTTACAAAACCTTTCGGTTTCTTTGGTATAAATGTCTGACTCTTAGCATCAGCCTTTTTATGTTCTACCTTCTGATTGCTTTCAGGCACATTATCATTGTCTAAATCCATCAACTTGTCTACAGAAACAGCCTCTTCAAATACTAAATAGTTCGTATCATAATCTAACTTTCCTGCGACATTAAAGTCTATAGTCCACTCTCCGGCTCCTGAATTTTCAGCAACCTTAATTGCAACACTTGTAGCTATAGTATCTACTACGACTCCGCCTTCTACCTTATTAAGACTTCCCGTTACAGTATACTGTTTGCCACCAACTAAGCCTTCATATTTTATGATGTCTGACACAACAGCCACATCTTTTATATTTTCCGGCTTAAATACAAGTGCCGCGTCAGAAGTTGCACGCTCTCCATTTACACTTACCGTGGTTCCTATTTTACCGTTAGGATTAATGTATTTTTTAGTATTCTTTATTACCAGTTCATAAGGTACAGAATTTGTATACATTTTCTTTACTGTAAATGCACTTCTTCTTTCACCTACATTATTAGGTAAAATATAGCCTGCCGGTGCAGCCGTTTCTTCTGCTATATAATCTCCTGACGGAAGCTCTATCTCCTTTCCTGCGGCAGGTACTGTTACATTTGATTTAACAGCTGTTCCTGAAGGATTGCCGTCCAAACCTTTTTCATAAATATCAAAAACAGCTCCACCTATTCTTTGATTTGATTCTTTGTCCTTCTTAACTATTCTTATAACACCTTTAGGTCTTTTGGTTAAAATAGTTTGGCTCTTGTCAGCAGGATTTTTATGCTTTACCTCCTGCTTAGAATCAGGTCTACCGTCATCATCCGTATCTATAAGGTTAACTTCGGAAATTGCTTCTTCAAACACTACATAGTTTGTGTCATATTCAAGCTTTCCTTCTACATCAAACTCCATATCCCAAGTGCCTGTACCTGATGCAGCTGTTGTCAAGGTTTTCGTATTTTGTGCTATTACTGCTGCAACCGTACCGTTTACTATCTTATTAAGACTTCCTGTTACGGTATACTTTTTATCGCCTACAAGCCCTGAATATTTTATTGTATCTTTTACTATCTTTACTTTATTTATATCATCTTCTTCAAGAATAAGAACCTTGGTGGCTGAAGCTGCACTTCCACTTACACTTACCGTAGTTCCTATTTTACCGTTAGGATTAATATATCGCTTAATGTTAGTCACTACAATTTCAATGGGATTAGAACTTGAATTAATCTTCCCTATGGTAAACGAACTTCTCCTGTCAGCCTCATTTTTAGGTAAGATATAGCCTGTCGGAGCAACCTTTTCCACTGCTATATATTTTCCTACAGGAAGTTCTATAACCACACCTCCTACAGGTATTTGTAAATTTTCTTTTACAAGCCTGCCTAATATGTTGTTATCGTCTTCATAAATGTCAAATATAGCTCCACCTATATCATCACTTGTAGCCGCATCTGCCACTTTACCTTTTTTAACTATTCTTACAAAACCGTTCGGTTTTTTTGTTAAAATTGTCTGTGTAACCGCATCAACTTTTTTATGTTCTACTCTCTGCTTTTCATCAGGCTCTCCGTCATCATTCGTGTCTTTTAAATCCTCGAGAGAAACAGCTTCTTCAAACACTACATATCTTGCATCATATTCTAACTTTCCTGCAACATTAAAGTCCATAGTCCACATGCCGTTTCCTGAAGCCTCTGCAATCAAGATTTTCTCAACTGTGTCTATAGTACTTTCTACCTGATTGTTAACTATTTTATTAAGTGTTCCTTTTACTGTATAACTCTTGCCGCCAACTAATCCCTCATACCTTATGGTATCGCTTACAGTAGCTACGGCTTTTATATCCTCCTCTTCGAGAATCAGGGCATTTCCTCCTGAACCCGTTCTTCCGTTTATGTTTACTGTAGTTTCAAGCTTTCCATCAGGATTGTTGTATTTTTTGGTATTTTCTACCTCAAGTAAATAAGGGTCATCTTCTGTATGGGCAGCTTCTATCTTAAACGCACTTCTTCTGGCAGATTCAGGGCTTGGCAGAATATACCCTGCCGGAGCAGCTGTTTCTACTGCTATATACTCTCCTACAGGAAGTTTAATCATCTTTCCCGTAGCAGGTATTTCAGTTTCATCTACTACCTTTGCACCTAAATCATTTCCACCTGTACCTTTTTTATAAATCTCAAATTTAGCTCCACCTAAAATTTCGTGTGTCTTTTTATCTTTTTTAATTATCTTTACAAAATTTTTCTTTTCTTTAATAAAAAATGTTTGGCTTAAATCATCACGGTTTTTATGTTCCAACTTATGGTAATTATAAATACTGCCGCTACTATCCAGTTCAAATTTATTTTTAGAAGTCACTTCCTCAAATACTACATATTTAGTATCGTATTCAAGTTTACCGGCTACATCATCAAACTCCACCGTCCACTCACCGGAACCTGAAGAACTTGTTCTCACCTCTTTAGTTGTAGTGGATATAGTTGTTATAACTGAACCTACTACCTTATTTAATGTTCCTTTTATAGTATACTTCTCATCTTCAAATAACCCGTCGTAGTGTATCTTATCAGTTACCTTAGTTATGTTTCCTATATTATCTGTTTTAAGTGTCAGAGCCTCTGTAGGACTTGCCTCATTTCCATTTATACTTACTATAGTTTTTAATTTTCCTTTTTTCTTTATTAAAAATGTCTGACTTACCGCACCAATATTTTTATGTTCTACCTTCTGCTTTTTATCAGGTATACCATCAGAATCAGAGTCTATCAAATCATCTACAGAAACAGCCTCTTCATATACTACATACTCCTTGCCATATTCAAGTTTGCCGGCTACATCATTAAACTCCATAGTCCATGTGCCTTTTCCTGATGAACTTGCAAACTTGCGTTCAGTTTTAGTTGTTATCTCTCTCGCAAAGAATCCATCTTTTTTATTAAGAATTCCTGTTACAACATATTCTCTACCACCAACTAATCCTTCATAAGTTATAGTATCAGTTACAGTGGTTATATCATTTATGTCATCAACTTTAAGTCTCAGTGCATCCCTTGAACCTGCCTTATTATTTCCAATACCCACTGTAGTATTTAATTTTCCAACAGGGTTTTTATACTTTATTTCGTTAGGTACCTTAACTACCAAACTATTACCTGTTTGTTTTTTCCCGTTTACTACTGCCGTTATATAACCGCCCTGTCCTATGTTCACTGTAATCGGTTTTGTAAGTATCTTGTAGCCGCTAGGAGCTTCCTCCTCGACTATAGTATAATCTCCTCCTGACAATTTTTCAAACTCTACCACACCGCTTGAATCTGATGTTACAACCTTTCCCACATCTCCGGTAATAGCATTGTCCGTTAATCTAAACTTTGCTCCTCTCAAACCTTTGCTTGAGTCATTACTGTCTACCTTTCGCAACTTGATAGGATATAGATGACCTGCAGCAAATTTACCGCCTTCTTTAACTATATAATCTGCATCTCCTTCAACTTCTTCCTCTATAGAATTATTACCTGTAAAATATGCAGAAACATTCATAGCACCGTTGGTTAGCAAAGCTACTACTATAGTAAGTGCCAGTATTACTGCCCAACCACTCCTTTTGTGATTGCTTTTTTTCATACTTTTCTCCTTTTTAATGAAAAACTATACCTAAGCTACCTGTGCTATCATTTTCAGGTCATTTTGTTTTATCAAGACCATTTCAATACTAATATATTTCTATTAACAACATCATAATAACATTTTGATATAATCTTGTCAATAACTTGATTTTTATTTTGTTTTTCGTGTATATATTTGGTAACTTCATGTTCAGTGTAATGAATCCGACATTTATATTTTGCAAATTAAAAATAAAAAGCAGATTTACATTCCGAATAAACCTACTTTAACTCTCTACTTTATCAACCTGTTGTTATATTTATATTTAAAATCTTAGCATAAACAATGGTAAAAGTCAAAATTATTTTTCTTAATAACTTCTTAAAAACTTTAAGAAGTTATTACAAATCATTCCAAAATATACCGTTTATCTTAATATTATTTTTATTCAATTTTATTGTATATTTGATGTATTTATGATAAACTGTTTTTACAAAAAAGGAGGAATATAATAATGAAGATTTACAAAAGCAGACCCTTTTCACTTATTTACAATGCGGTGATATACCTTTTTGGAGTAGCTGCCGTACTTGTAATAGCTTGGGTAGTTTCATCAGGAAATGCCAAAATTTCTATAGGGGTGGCAGCGGCGGTTTTCTTATTTATGCTGTTCTCGTTCATTTCACAAATGAAAATGAAAATAATAGTAGAAGGTAATACGGTTACATTTATCACAAAGAAGAAAACTTCCAAATATAACATAGATGAGTGCGGTTTCTCATCTAAAATAGTTAATCATGATGATATGAATCTTACCGTAACAGATGGAACAAAAACTGAATATTATGATTGCTCATTTTTAGGCTACACTAAATATATGGAGCTTTTAGAGGACTTAAAACTTACCGGTGACAATCAAAAAACCGTTAAGCTTGAAACTAAAAAATAGTACAAAAAGGAGAAATAAATATGAATGAATTAATAACTACATTAAAATCACTTCCCACCTGGGCATATATTGTAGTCGGACTTTTACTGTTTTATCTGTTGCTATTTATATTTTATTCAAATTATGCAAAAAAAAGAAAAAAAACACTTATGAATCAAAATCCTGATGCTGCACTTATATACTGCGGAACTACTCAGTCAGGTATAAAGACTGTAGAACTTAAAATACATACCATCGACGGCGTCAAACATGCCGACTGGTTTAATGAGGGTTTAAGTCTTGCATACGCTGTAACTTCCGGCACCCATACCATAGAGGCTTCAGCTACTACCTCAAGACCGGGCGTCTTACATAAAACCGTAAATGAAACCTTCGGCCCTGCTAAGCTTGAGGTTGAAGTTGAGCCTCGTAAAAAATATAAATTAGATTTTGATGCAAAAACAAATGAATTCGGTTTTACCGAATTACAGCAATAATAAAAAGGGCTGTCACACTAAGAGAAAGATATACAAACTTCTAATGTGTGAGGTAACAGCCCTTTTTTATTATTTTTTGTCTATAAAAAGTTTATAAACTTCTGAAATTTCCATAGGTTTATAGAAGTAAAAGCCTTGAATCGTATCACAGCCTGCTTTTGTTACCATTTTAAGTTCGGTTTCCGTTTCCACTCCCTCCACACAAACCAGTTTATCAAAGTTATGGCAAGCAGAAACTATAGTAGAAATAAACCTCTCGCTGTCCGAAGAGTCTGACATTTTCTTCATAAGGCTTCGGTCAAGTTTAACTATGTTGGCAGGATATTTAAGTAACATTTCAAGCGAAGAATATCCTACTCCAAAGTCATCAAGAGCCATTTTCATATTCATATTTTTACAACTTTCAATAAACTTCTGAAGCTTTATAGGGTCATCATTATAATGTGTTTCAGTAAGCTCCATAACCAGCCTGTTTCCATTTATATTATAATCTTTAAGCATTTTTTTCATATATGCAAGCAGGCTTTCATCCTTTATTTGATGATAGCTGACATTAAAATCCAAATAAAAATCAGGTGCATACGAATTTATGCGTCTGCAAAGCTTTGCTGCCTGTCTGAAAATCCACTTTCCAACTGTTGACATAAGATTATTTTCCTCAAGTATAGGCACGAAAACCATAGGCGAAACATCATGTCCGAGGTATTTCCAACGAAGCAAAAGTTCTCCACCCACTATTTTGTGGGTAACAGATGAAACTATCGGCTGCATTACAACTCTGAAATTATTCATATGCTTAGCAACATCTTTGCTTATTTCAAGCACCATTTGCTTTTGTTCACGGTGTAACATCAAAGTCTGTGCAGAATACACTATATCCGTTTCAGGTTTATTTTTAGCAATATCAAGTACACTGTTTACATCTGTCATCATTTCCATAATAGATATATTAGCAGGTACTTCACCCAAAATACCCACCGAGCAAGGGTATCTTATAGGAAGGTTATATTCTGTGTATAAATCTGCTACAATTTTCTTTATCTGCTTAGACAAATCTTCCATTTTTAATTCACAATTTTCTGAAAGCATAACTAGGAAACGCAAACCGTCAAGCCTATAATACTGAACTGTTTTATCCGAAGCTTTAAGCAGGTTTGTACTTATATCTTTTAGCAGGTTATTTCCTATGCTTCGTCCTCTTATCTCATTTATTTCTCCAAAGCCGTTAAGCCTAAAGCAAATGAAAGAGGATTTATTTTTATTGTAAATCACCGTACTTATATCACGCAGTGCCGCCTTTTCCCTCGGAAAATTGGTTATAGGGTCTATATCAAAGGTACTGTTAAGCTTTGATACATGACCACAGAAAAACAAAGGTTTTTCTTTCTTTTCATCCCATTTTATATAACCGAAACAGCGTATCCAAAATTCTTCTCCGCTCTTGTCAACTACCCTGTATATAAGGTCATGTACACTTTTTTTCAGTCTCAAAAGTTCAGCTATGTCATGTTCATAAAGCGTAATATCCTCTTTATACGGAATATTTTTCTTCCATTTGGAAAGCAGGTCATGTACTATATTATTTTTAAACCCCCAGTTCTCCTTCATTGAATCTGAAAGAAACCAAATATTTTTTTGTATATCTCCAAAATAAGGATAATTTTCTCCTATTGCCATTGATTTAAAAAATACATCAAGGCTAAAATAATTATTTTCTATAAAACGGTACAGCAAACTGTTATGATTGTCCTTAAAACTGTCAATTATACTGTCAACCTCAGCACTTCTTCTGTCACGGCTTTTGCCTGAACTTGGATCCGGCTTACTAAAGTAAATCGCTTTATTTTTATATAAAATATTCTCTGCTATAGCCAAAACTCCGTATGGAGCGAGCGGTATTTCATTTGACCATGCAGAACCGATTACCATACAATAATGCTTTTTATTTATTTCATTTTCCAACAAAGATACCAATTCGTCAAAGTAAGAACTGTCTATATCAGGGCATACCACCGTAAATCTATCGCCTGATATCCTGTATATCTTATAAACATTAAAAATTTCTTTAAGAAATCCGTTGCAGCGGCATATCATTATATCTCCTTCTTCAAATCCATGTTCATCATTTGTGGATTTGAGTTCAGAAAGATCGCATGAAACTATTCCCAACTGTTTCCATGATGAAGCATCCTTGAAGTCCGCTTCAAGTGCTTCTTTATTGTATGACAGAGTAAGCGGATCATGGTACTTATTGTACTGAACCTTCTCTTCAAGATTTCTGTGTTTTATTACATAAGAAAAAAGAGAACCTATCCTGTATAAAAGCGGCAACAACACATCTTCCCACATATCTTGAGGATTGTCTATACCTAAAAAACCTATAAGTTTATCCTGAAGATAAATAGGCACAGATAAAAGTGAATGAACATCCTGAGGTTTAAGGGTGGCATACATCTGTGGATATTCATTTTTAATAGTTTCCACATCCTTTATTATAATAGGCTTTTTCTGCCTGAACATTTCCAACCAGTAGTCAACTAAAGAAAAACTCTCATTTTGAAGAAGTTCCTTCTGCGGGATTATTCCTTCTGCACACCATTCATAGGTATTGCTGATTGTTTCGTTGCCATAATCAATTTCAAATACATAGGTTCGATCACATTTACAAAGTTCACCCAAAAACTTCATAAGGTTATCAATGTCAAAGCTGGCATCACCCATATTTAGAGCATTCCAAAGCCAATTTCCTAAATACTCGGTAATAGAAGAATCATCACTTAAATTTAGTTTCTCTTTACTCATAATAACTATGCTCCCCCTAAGATTTTTATTATAGCCTCTATATTTCTCCCATAGCCGCAAGTTTTTCTGTTTGGTCTGCAACTATAAGATTTTCAATAATCTCTGTAAGGTCTCCTCCCATAACTCCATCTATGTTATGTGTAGTAAATTTAATCCTATGGTCTGTAACCCTTCCCTGCGGGAAATTATAAGTACGGATTTTTTCAGAACGGTCTCCACTTCCTATTTGACTCTTTCTATTTGCCGCTTCTTGTGCATGTGCCTTTTCACATTCAAGTTCATATAGCCTTGAACGCAATACTTTCATCGCTTTATCTTTATTTTTAAGCTGCGATTTTTCATCCTGACAAGAAATTACTATTCCTGTCGGTATATGAGTTAGGCGAACTGCTGAATCGGTAGTATTTACGCACTGTCCTCCATTACCTGATGCCCTGAATACATCAAACTTGATGTCGTTAGGATCTATAGTTACATCCACTTCCTCAGCCTCAGGTAAAATTGCTACCGTAGCCGCAGAAGTCTGGAGCTTACCGTTTGATTCTGTTACCGGTACACGCTGTACCCTATGAGTTCCGCTTTCATATTTAAGCTTTGAAAAAGCTCCTTTTCCGTTGATAATGAAGGTAACTTCCTTAAAGCCTCCAAGTCCGTTTTCATTAAAACTTAGTATTTCAGGTTTCCAACGATTATTTTCTGCATATTTACAATACATACGATACAGCTCGGAGGCAAATATGGCTGCCTCATCTCCTCCTGTACCTGCTCTAATTTCCACAATTACATTCTTATCATCATTTTTATCTTTAGGTAAAAGCAATAACTTTAATTCCTGTTCAAAAACCGGAACCGCCGCTTTTGCCTGTGTAAGTTCTTCTTTTGCAAGTTCTTTAAGTTCGGAATCACTCTCCTCCGCTATCATCCTAAGACAGTCTTCAATCTGTTCATTATTAGCTTTGTATGCCTGATATTTTTCTACTATAGGCTGAAGATCAGACTGCTCTTTCATAAGACTTCTAAATTTATTCGGATCGGCTGCCGCCATGCCCGATGCCAACTCATCCGTTACCTCTTTATATCTCCCTTCAAGGGTTTCAATACTCTCAAACATCAATTTTCCTTCCTAATTGTTAAATTTATAACATCTTCCGGATTATTTGAAGTCATCCGGTTTTAATCCTTGTTCTCTGCAAAAACTGTTATATTCTGCTTACGCCTGAATTTT
>CAUTOC010000056.1:0-13087 GCA_963539695.1 uncultured Catonella sp.
AACACGGGCTTATAGCCCGGAGCAAGCCACCCGTTGGACGGGTGGTCATGACTTTATTTAACAGAAAATATCATCAATAAATATATTTAGGGTTAATCAATGTTATAAAAGGAGATATAATGGATGAAAAACAAATAGTCTGTGTAAGTAACGCATATTTACATAAATATTATTTGGGCAGTTCATTTGCCAAACTTCCTACAGCAGTAAAAGAAGAATTACAGATAGCTTGTGTGCTGTTTACAGAAAAAGTAGGAGGCATACTTACACTTGCGTTTGATGATGACCAAAATCTTTATATTCATACAGCAAATAATGATGACGATTATTCTTATGATGAAATCCATAGCGGTATGTTACTTAGTCAGTTTCAAAAAGAAAAAGAAGAACTGCTTGCAGGGATTGAAAGATTTTATAATGAATTTGTTAAGGGAGAAGTATGAAAGGCTTTAAGATAGGAAATGTTGAACTAAACGGCAGACTGGTCTTAGGACCTATGGCGGGTGTTACCGATTTACCTTTCAGGGTGCTTTGTAAGGAAAGCGGAGTAGCACTTACCTACACGGAAATGGTCAGTGCAAAAGGATTTAAGTATAAGAATAAAAATACTGAAGAGCTTATAACTATTGATGAAAGAGAACGCCCTGCAAGTCTTCAGATATTCGGTTCGGATGTGGATATTATGGGAGAAATGGCGGCAGCTATAAATGACAGAAACTTTGATATCTTAGATGTAAATATGGGCTGTCCGGTTCCTAAGGTGGTAAATAACGGAGAGGGTTCGGCTCTTATGGAGCAGCCTGAAAAAATTGCACAAATTGTTAAAAGCCTAAAGAAAAATTCTAAAAAACCTGTTACAATTAAGATAAGGGCAGGCTTTACAGTGGCAAATAAAAATGCTGTGGAAGTGGCTAAAATAGCGGAAGCAGCGGGAGTAGATGCAATAGCGGTACATGGCAGGACAAGGTCACAGTATTATAGCGGATTGGCTGACTGGAATATAATAAAAGCTGTAAAAGAGGCGGTAAATATTCCGGTTATAGGTAACGGTGATGTGGTTACGGAGTTTGATGCGAAAAAAATACTTGAAGAAACAGGTTGTGACGGTATTATGATAGCAAGGGGAGCAAGAGGAAATCCTTGGATATTTAACAGAATTAATACTTATCTTGAAACAGGTAAAATTCTTCCACCACCTACAGCAGATGAGTTTCTTAATATGATACTAAGACAGGCGACCTGGATGATAGAGTATAAGGGGCTTTATACCGGTGTAAGAGAAATGAGAAAGCACATAGCTTGGTTTACAGCCGGCTATCCTAACTCTACCAAACTTAGAGGAGAAGTAAACAAGCTTGAAACTTACGAAGATTTGAAAAAACTGATGGAAAACTATGTAGACAGTATTCGTGATTCACGAGCATTTGAAAGGTAGAATATGGTAATTAAAAAAGTAGAACTTGAAAAAGTAATAGGAGTAACAAGTAAGATACCTGAAATGCCACATCCTGAATTTGCTTTTGCAGGCAAATCAAATGTGGGCAAATCTTCATTAATCAATGCACTTATGAACAGAAAAGCACTTGCAAGGGTTTCGGCTCAGCCGGGTAAGACCCAAACTATAAATTATTATAGTGTAAATGATGAAATATATCTTGTAGATTTGCCCGGATACGGTTATACTAAAGTAGCAGTGGAAGTTAAAGCTAAATGGGGTAAAATGGTAGAAAAATATCTCAGACAGTCTAAAATGTTAAAATATGTATTTTTATTGATTGACAGCAGACATAAACCGTCAGAAAATGATATAATGATGTATGAATGGATTCTAAGTAAAGGAGTAAATCCTATAATAGTTGCAACTAAAATAGACAAATTAAAAAGAAGTCAGGTAAAGGGGCAGTTGGAACTTATTATGAGTACCCTTAACCTGACATCTAAAGAACAGCTTCTTCCCTTTTCATCTGAAACAAAGGCGGGAGTAAGTGAACTTTGGAAAATTATTGAGGATATTTATCCAAAACAAGAGAGTTAAAAAGCAGAGCGTAAATGTCGTCACTTTTTTTGCTCCATTCTGAACAAATTTTTTCAGCAATATTTTCAGCAGGTACAGTTATATTTAAACTAAGTAGTTTACTTTGGTATTCATTTATGTTAAGATTGACAATGAAGTCACCGTTACCTACCGCTTTGAAGTTGGCAGTGGCGGAAATGTCGCTCTTGATTGTCTTAGAGTTATCGCTTAAATAAGATTTGATTTCGTTTTTTATAGACTGGCTTATGTCGTTGCTTAATAAAGTCAGTGTATGTCTACCATCTTCAGTAGGCTTAAAAAAGGAACTGTTCATTGTGTTTTCGGATTTGATAAGTCCTGTTTCTATAAGCTCAGAAAGTGCAGTCTGAAGATTAAAATAAGTGGTATACCCTTTTTGTAGCATAAATTCGGAAATTCTTGCATTTGTAAGAGGATATTTGGCAAGATTCAGCATATATAGAATCATAAGCTTATATAAAGTCATAGCATTATTTGTCATAAAAATAAAACCTCCAAAGTGTTGTAATTTATTTTACCTGATACAGGATTACTAAGCAAGCCTTAAACAATATTAAATAAAAGGTTTTTGTTTTTGTCTGCATTTACAATTATTATTCGGAAAAAGGCATTAAAATTTAATTTTAAAATATAATTTATATTAAAAGGAGGATGTAAATGGATTACAGAGAAATGAAAATAGTGGAGCTTCGTGCACTTGCAAAGGACAGAGGAGTAAAAAGTACAACCATGCTTAATAAGGCAGGGCTTGTAGAGGCTTTGGAAAAGCTTGATAATGCAGGTATGGAGGATTTGGCAGAAAAACCTGAGAAAATGACGGAGGTGAAAACTCTTTATACAGAGAAAACTCAATCCCTGAGGATAGGTTCAGGAATCCAATATGCAAGCAGACCTCAGATGAGACAGCCTGATCATGTTCAGCGTCCTTATCAAAACCGTCCTCAAAGTTCACTTCAGTATGTAAATCAGGTACAAAATCAGGTATCACAGCCTTATACCCGTCCGGTGCGTTCGCTGACCAGTGAAGAAGTAAAGCAAAATATGATAGCTGCGGTAAATGCCATAACCAGCAACAAGGAAATGGCTTTAAGCATTCAGCAGCAGTTCCTTGCACTTGGAACTAACGGAGATATTGCAAGCCTTGATTCGGGAGAAACAAAGACAGGTATTTTGGAAGTAATGCCGGAGGGATTTGGATTTGTCCGCTGTGATAATTATCTTCCGGGAGAAAATGATGTATATGTGTCGCCTGCTCATATTAGAAGATTCAATCTTAAAACAGGTGACATCATAGTTGGAAATACCAGAGTAAAGAGTAATAATGAAAAGTTTGCGGCTATACTTTATATAAGAACCGTAAATGGAAAATATATCAAAGAATCAATAGAGCGTCCTAAATTTGAAGAACTTACTCCTATTTTCCCAAACAGAAGAATACGACTTGAAACCCCTGAAAATAATGTGATTTCTATGCGTATGGTAGACCTTATTGCACCTATAGGCAAAGGTCAAAGAGGAATGATAGTTTCCCAGCCTAAGGCAGGTAAGACAACTCTTTTAAAGCAGGTGGCAAGGGCAATTATAGAAAATAATCCTGAGATGCACCTGATTATCCTGCTTATAGATGAACGACCTGAAGAAGTTACGGATATGAAGGATTCTATAATGGGGGAGAAGGTAGAAATTATTTATTCTACTTTTGATGAAGCTCCTGAGAATCATAAGCGTGTAGCTGAAATGGTTATTGAGCGTGCAAAGCGTCTTGTTGAATATAAAAAAGATGTTATTATTCTGCTTGACAGTATTACAAGGCTTGCAAGAGCTTACAATCTTACAGTAGCTCCAAGCGGAAGAACGCTTTCAGGGGGTCTTGACCCTGCGGCTCTCCACATGCCTAAGAGGTTTTTCGGTGCTGCAAGGAATATGCGTGAGGGAGGAAGTCTTACCATACTTGCTACAGCCCTTGTTGAAACAGGCAGCAGAATGGATGATGTAGTGTTTGAAGAATTTAAGGGTACAGGTAATATGGAACTTGTGCTTGACAGAGGACTTTCAGAAAAGAGAATTTTCCCTGCAATCGACTTTGCCAAGTCAGGTACCAGAAGGGATGATTTGCTATTTACTCGAGCGGAATCTGAATCGAACGACATAATAAAGCGTACGCTTTCTTCCAAGAATATAGATGACGGAGTTGAAAATATTATTAAGATTTTCAAAAATTTTGAAACAAATGAAGAAGCTGTAGATTATATAAATAAGCAGTACGGAGATAAAAAGTTAATCAGATAAAAGGGTTATGCTTTATGGAAATTATAAGCAGTAAAGAAAATAAAAGAGTAAAATATATTAGAAATCTTTTGGAAAAAGGAAGTATAAGGAAAAAAAATAAAAGTTTTGTTGTAGAAGGAATAAAGCTTATTGATGAAGCACTGCAATATGGAGAAGTGCTTGAATTGGTTATTGCCGAGAGTCTTTACAATGAGATAATTTCAGAAGATTTATCAAAAAATATTTTGTTAGCTGAAAACAATAAAAATATAACAGAGTATGTGAAAAGGGGAACTTCTTTAATGGTAGTTTCAGATACAGTATTTAAAACTGTATCTGAAACTGTATCTCCGCAGGGTATACTTGGCGTAGTGAAGATGCCTGAATATAAGCTTTTAGACGGATATTTTTTGAATGAAGCTTATGAAAAAGAAGGAAAAATAAAGATTCTTGTATTGGAAGATACTGCTGACCCCGGAAATCTCGGAACTATGATGCGTACGGCAGAGGCGGCAGGAGTTACGGGCGTAATTATGAGCAAGGGAAGTGTTGATATATTTAATCCCAAAGCGGTTCGTTCAACTATGGGAAGTATATTCAGGCTTCCATTTGTTTATGTGGAGGATTTAAAAGAAGAAGTAGAGGCATTAAAAGAACTGGGAATAAGCTTTTATGCAGCTCATTTAAATGGGAAAAAGAGTTATAAAGAAATAGAATATAGCAGTAAGTCAGGTATTCTGATAGGGAATGAAGCTAGAGGGCTTAGTGATGAGATAGCAAAATTAGCCGATACTTATGTAATAATTCCTATGTATGGAAAGGTAGAATCCTTAAATGCCGCTGTAGCAGCGGCATTGATGATGTATGAAGTATAAGGACATTATTACATAAAAACATTACAGCTAAACGGAAAAAAGAGTCGCTTATGGTAATACCTTTCCACTAGCCAAATACAGCTTATACCATTCGTTATGAGTAAGTTCCACCTCACTTGCAGCGGCTATATCTTTTAGATGTTCGGGATTCATAGTTCCTACAACAGCCTGCATTTTGGCAGGGTGGCGGAGAATCCAAGCTATGGCTATAGCAGTCTTTGATACGCTATATTTATCTGCAACCTCACCTAAAGCCTTATTTAATTCAGGAAACTCCAAATCATCTACAAAACATCCTTCAAAGAACCCTTTTTGGAGTGGAGACCAAGCCTGAATAGTTATATTATGCAGACGACAGTAGTCTAAAGTGCCGTTATCTCTATCTATTGAACGATTGGTGGTAAGATTATTTACATACAGAGCCTGATCAATTAATTGTGACTGCTCAAGTGAGAATTGCAACTGGTTGAATATCAGAGGCTGTTTAACATATTTTTTAAGCAGTTCCATTTGCATAGTAGGTACATTACTTACACCGAAGTAACGAACTTTTCCTGATTTTTCAAGAGTTTCAAAGGCATCGGCAACCTGCTCCGGTTCAAAAATAAGGTCAGGTCTGTGGAGCAAAAGCACATCCAAATAATCAAGTTTTAATCTTTTAAGAATTTCATCTGCACTTGAAATGATATTTTTCTTAGTCCAGTCAAACTCGTTTCTATCAAAGCAAAGTCCGCATTTACTCTGAATAATTACATCCTCACGCTTAATATTCATATCGGAAAAAGCCTCGCCAAAGCGGATTTCAGCCTCGCCATTTCCGTAGCAGGTAGCATGGTCAAAGAAATTGATACCAAGTTCAACGGCGGTTTTGATTATGTTTTTTGCATCTTTAATTGTAAGAGCCGGCATACGCATACATCCAAGTATGATCGAAGGAACGGATTTAGGACCGTTTACAATATTGATAGTTTTCATAATATCTCCTTTCTATATTATTTCTATAATAAAGTAATTCCACAGGAGTCGGCGTTTTCCATAGTTTTAGGAGTCCACACCGAGGACTGAACTTCACCTATATGGGCTTTCTTTAGGAAAAACATACATATTCTGGACTGTCCGATTCCGCCGCCTACAGTATAAGGGAGTTCTTTATTTAGTATGGCTTTTTGGAACGGAAGGTCGGCTCTGTCCATACAATTTGCCACTCTAAGCTGTTCCATAAGTCGCTCCTCATCTACTCTTACTCCCATAGAAGAAAGTTCGAGGGCTATATCAAGTAAAGGATAATAGACTATAATATCACCATTTAACTGCCAATCATCATAGTCGGGTGCTCTGCCGTCATGTCTTTCTCCTGAATTAAGAATACCGCCGATTTTGCTTATAAATACCGCCCCATGTGCCTTAGCCGCCTTATACTCTCTTTCTTTAGCAGTAAGTTTAGGATATTCATCTTCAAGTTCCTGTGAGGTGATAAAGCAAATTTGTTCGGGCAGTTCAGGTTTGATGTAGTTGTATTTTTTTGACAAATGCCTCTCAGTACTTTTAAGGGCTTCATAAACGGACATCACCGTCTTTTTTAATGTATGTTCGTTTCTTTCTTCTTTATTTATTATTTTTTCCCAATCCCATTGGTCTACAAAGATAGAATGAATATTATCCGTATCCTCATCTCTTCTTATAGCATTCATATCTGTATACAAGCCTTCACCGGAATGAAAACCGTATCTTTTAAGAGCAAATCTCTTCCATTTAGCAAGAGAATGTACTATTTCAAGAGCTTCTTGTTCAGGCTGTTCCTTTAAGTCAAAGGCTACAGGTCTTTCTACACCGTTTAAGTTATCATTAAGTCCCGTTTCAGGTTTTACAAAAAGTGGTGCGGAAACTCTAGTGAGATTTAGTTGCTTTGCAAGTTCTCTTTCAAAATAATCTTTAACTGATTTTATGGCAACTTCTGTTTCCCTTATACTAAGGGCGGGAGAGTAGCCTTCAGGAAATATTTCATTTTTCATAAAAACTCCTTCATATATCTTATAAATAATTAAATTTAATTGTATAATATTTTTATTAAGTTATCAAGTAGCGTGTATACAGGTATGCAGCATTGTGCAGTAAAAATATTTTTATAGTTATATACCCATTATTTTTCTGCGTTTTCTAAGCCAGCCGCCATGAAGATAATATATTGTAAATACCAAAGAAGTCAAAAACCAAGTTGCAGGATAAACAAAGAGAATTGTTCCTATAGTCGGATTTGCAGGAACTGCTATAAATATCCAAAGCACTCTTAAAATACAAATTCCGATAGCGGTAATTACAGTAGGAATAAAGGAGTCGCCTGTAGCCCTTATAGCTCCTGAAAGCACCTCTATACCTACAAAGAAAATATAGTATTGGCAATAATTCCTGAACATATATATTCCTTCATTTATAACAACAGTCTCATTTGTAAAGAGTGAAAGCAGAGGCTCACACCAAATATAAAATACTGTACTTAAAAAAATGGAGGAAACAGCGGTAAACATATAAGTAATCCTTACACTTTTTTTTATTCTGTCAAAATTTCCTGCACCGAAGTTTTGTCCTACAAATGTAGTAACAGCTACTCCAAAAGCCCCGATTAGCATCCAGTAAAAATTGTCAATCCTTGTAAAAGCAGTCCAAGCTGCAACTGTACCGGTTCCGAACTTATTTACTGAGGATTGTACTATCATATTTGAAAAATAATAAAGTACAGCCTGAAACCCTGTAGGTAGACCTATTTTTAACATTATTATAAGTACATTTTTTTGAAACCCTATTTTTTTTAGGTTCAATTTATAGCTGAATTCAGCTCGCATAAGCATTATGACTACAACTGCCGAACTTACAAGCTGTGCAAGCAGGGTAGCAAGTGCGGCACCGAAAATCCCCATATTAAATATGGCAACAAAGAGGATATCAAGTAAAACATTTACCACAGTACAGATTATAAGCACATAGAGCGGACTTTTGGAATCTCCGACCGCTCTAAGTATACTTGACCCCATATTATAGATAAGTACGGGTATAGAGCCGATGAAATATACACGAAGATATGTAGTTGAAGGTTCTATTATATCAGCCGGGGTATTCATAAGCTCCAATATCATAGGAGAAAAGATTATTCCTACTATCATAATAACAACACCGCTTACCAGTGAAAGTGCAATGGAAGTATGGACTGAAGCACTTAAATCTTTAACCTTGCCTGCACCGAAAAACTGCGATATAATGACAGCCGCACCGGCTGAAAGTCCCACGAAAAATCCGATAAGGATATTTATGATATAACTTGTAGCGCCTATTGCTGCAAGAGCTTCTTTATTTACATATTTACCGACTATAAGGGCATCGGTTGTGCTGTAGAGTTGTTGTAAAAATGAACCGAGCAGTATAGGGAAAAAGAACATAAGTATAATTTTATATATAACTCCGGTAAGTATGGAGTTTGAGGATTGTAATTCTTTATTCATCGGTTTTACCATTCTGTATTATAATTTTTCTTGTTGATAAGTAATAATAATACAAATAAGTATTTTTTTCAATGAGTAAGTTTTGTGTATTTGGTTGATTTATAAGGGAGAGTATTGCTATAATTAAAACAGATTATAAACTCAGACTGAACAGTTTGGGATTATATATAAGATATACTTAAAAAGCGAGGGAAAAGAAATGGATTTACAGAAAATTAATGACTGGATAATGTCGATGGGTGGAACAAAATGGCTTATAGCACAGGTACTTAGCCTCATAGGCTATACGCTTATGGTGGTTACGGGCTACATTAAAAAGGAAAAGAAAATGCTAAGGACTCAGGATGTACAGCTTATTTTCATTATAGGAATGGGGGTACTTCTTAATGCCTTTTCAGGAATAATAATCAACACAATTCAGATTATTAAAAATGAAATATATCTTAGAGGAAAGCTTAACAAGTACACAAAGGCAGCCGTAGTAGGAGTCGGAGTTGTAATGACACTGATATTTAATAACGGTGGAATTGCAGGCTGGCTTCCGGTAATAAATTTATTTATATTTACTTATTTTTTAGGAATGGGTGGAGAGATTGGTATAAAGGTACTTATATTTATAACCACCTGTGGATGGGGCATATATGATTTTTCTATAAAGAACTATGTAGGTCTTATATTTGACATACTCACGATTATAAGCTGTATCATAGGTATATTCAGGCTAAAAAAAGAAGCCGGTGCAACTAAGGAGGAATTATGAGTAAAGTAGGAATTGTAATGGGAAGTGACAGCGACCTTTCTGTAATGAAGGCGGCTATGGAAATGCTTGAAAAATTCGGCATTGAGTATGATGTAACAGTTATATCTGCTCACAGAATGCCTGATATTTTCTTTGAATATGCAAAGGAGGTAGAGAGCAAATATGATGTACTTATAGCAGGTGCAGGCGGAGCGGCTCATCTTCCTGGAATGGCAGCAGCTATAACTCCGATTCCTGTAATAGGTGTACCTATCCATACAAAGAGCCTTGGCGGAGTGGACTCACTTTACTCTATAGTTCAAATGCCTGCCGGCATACCGGTGGCTACAGTAGCTATAAACGGTGCTAAGAATGCAGCCATCCTTGCAGCTAAGATTATTTCCGTAAGAGAGCCTGAAATCAGACAGAAGATTAAGGACTTTGCAGAGGGGATTAAAGACGAGGTACTTGCTAAAAAGACTAAAATAGAAAATGTAGGTTACAAAACCTATTTAGATGAAATGAACTAAGAAAGAGAAGGTGGATAATGGATTACAAAACTTCCGGTGTAGATATTGAAGCAGGGTACAAGTCAGTTGAACTTATGAAAAAATATGTGGCTGAAACGATGAGAAGCGAGGTACTTGGAGGTATTGGCGGTTTTTCCGGAGCATTTTCACTGGCAGCCATTAAAAATATGGAAGATCCTGTACTGCTTTCGGGTACAGACGGAGTAGGAACCAAGATTAAGTTAGCTTTTGAGCTTGATAAACATGATACCATAGGTATAGACTGTGTGGCTATGTGTGTAAATGATGTAGCCTGTGCAGGCGGTGAACCTCTTTTCTTTCTTGACTATATAGCTTGCGGTAAGAATGAGCCTGAGAAAATAGCTTCTATAGTAAAGGGAGTTGCAGAAGGCTGTAAGATGTCAGGTGCGGCTCTTGTAGGCGGTGAAACTGCCGAGCATCCGGGGCTTATGCCTGAGGATGAGTATGACCTTGCAGGCTTTGCAGTAGGTGTATGTGACAGGAAAGACCTTATAGACGGAAGCAGCCTTAAATCAGGGGATGTAATTATAGGCATAGCCTCCTCAGGAGTGCATAGTAATGGTTTTTCCCTTGTAAGAAATGTATTTAAAATGGAAAAAGAAGCCCTTAACAAATATTATGATGAACTTCAAAAGACCTTGGGAGAAACTCTGCTTGAGCCAACTATAATATATGTAAAGGCTCTTAAAGAAATAAAGGCTTCAGGAGTAAAGATTAAAGCCTGTAGCCATATTACAGGCGGAGGTTTCTATGAAAATGTACCTCGTATGCTTAAAGAAAATACTCATGCCGTTATTAGAAAAGACTCCTATGAAGTGCCTGCTATATTTAAAATGCTTGCAAAAGAGGGAGATGTATCCGAGCAGGTTATGTATAATACCTTCAATATGGGCATAGGCATGATGGTTGTAGTGGATAAGGCTGATGCGGATAATACAATGGCAGCTATAATGAAGTCAGGAGAAAAGGCCTTTGTTATAGGTGAAATTAAAGAGGGAGAAAAGGGAGTAACCCTTATATAATTATGAAAAAAGTTGCGGTTTTGGTATCCGGTGGCGGAACTAATCTTCAGGCTATTATAGATGCAAAGGCAAAGGGTATTATTAAAAATGCCGAGATTTCTCTTGTCATAAGCAATAAGGCTTCTGCATTTGCACTTGAAAGAGCAAAAAAAGCAGGAATTGAGGCAAGATGTATAGCACCGTCTATGTTTGATACAAGAGAACTTTTTAGCGAGGCTCTTATAAAGGCTTTGGATGAAGCAGAGATTGATTTGGTGGTGCTTGCAGGCTTTCTTGTTATTATTCCTGAGGAGATGGTTGCAAAGTACAGAAACAGGATAATTAATATTCACCCTTCACTTATTCCTTCATTTTGTGGAACCGGGTATTATGGACTCAAAGTACATGAAAAGGCACTTGAGCGAGGTGTGAAGCTAACCGGAGCAACAGTGCATTTTGTAGATGAGGGTACAGATTCAGGACCTATTATTTTGCAGAAGGCTGTAGAGGTAAAAGATGATGATACTGCGGAGAGTTTGCAGTTAAGGGTGATGGAGGAAGCAGAGTGGAAGATACTGCCGGAAGCGATTGAGCTTGTTGCAAGTGAAAGAGTTCAAGTTGTAGATGGAAAGACTGTACTAATGTCCTAATGCACTCACTTAGTATAATTTCGGAGTGAATCCGGATATTTATATCCTCTCTGTGCGAAATTAGCCAAACTTACATTTTAGATGAGGAGGTATCTTATGAATGTATTAATAGTTGGCAGCGGCGGGCGTGAACATGCCATAGCTTGCAAGGTGGCTGAGAGCAAGAGAAGTGGCAAAATTTATGCTGCACCGGGAAATGCGGGAATTGCCGAAGTAGCCGAGTGTGTAGATATTTCTGCAATGGATTTCCCAAAACTTATAGAGCTTGCAAAGGAAAAACAGGTAGATTTTGTTATAGTAGGAGCCGATAATCCTTTGGTAGCAGGGGCGGTAGATGAGTTTGAAAAGGCGGGCTTTAAGGCTTTCGGACCTAATGCGGCTGCAGCTGTGATAGAGGGCTCTAAGGCATTTTCAAAAGATTTGATGAGGAAATACAATATTCCTACTGCCGGTTATGAAGTGTTTAACTCTGCGGATAAAGCATTTGAATATCTTAAAACTGCCAATTATCCTATCGTACTCAAGGCGGATGGACTGGCTCTCGGCAAGGGAGTGCTTATCTGTGAAACTAAGGATGAAGCTTTTAACGGTGTAAAGACTATAATGGAAGATAAGAAGTTCGGAAATGCCGGAAATACTTTAGTTATAGAGGAATTTATGACAGGACCTGAGGTATCTGTGCTTTGTTTTTGTGACGGAGAAACTATCAAACCTATGACTTCAGCTATGGATCACAAGAGAGCCGGAGATGGTGATAAGGGCTTAAACACAGGCGGTATGGGCAATATTTCTCCAAGTCCGTTCTATACAAAGGAAATAGAAGATTTTTGTATGGAGAATATCTACAAGCCTACTATGGCAGCTATGAAAAGTGAAGGCAGACCTTTTAAGGGAGTGCTTTTTGTAGGACTTATGCTTACCCCTGATGGTGTGAAAGTGCTTGAGTATAATGCAAGATTTGGTGATCCTGAAGCTCAGGTGGTACTGCCGAGAATGAAGTCTGATATTTTAGATATAATGGAAGCCTGTGTTGAAGGAAGGCTTGATAAGGAAGAGCTTGAATTTGAAGAAAATGCTGCGGTTTGTGTGGTACTGGCTTCTGACGGCTATCCGCTTGATTATGAAAAAGGTAAAGAAGTTACTATTAAGGAGGGCTTTGGCAAAAACGGACTTTATCTTTATCACGCAGGCACAAGGCTTGTGGACGGGAAAGTTGTTACGGCAGGCGGCAGAGTATTTGGTGTAACTGCAACAGGTAAAGACTTAAAGGAAGCAAGAAAAAGGGCTTATAAGGCTAGCGAACTTGTGGAATTTGAAAATAAATATATGAGGACAGATATTGGTAAAAAAGCTTTGGAAGGTTAAAAAGTTGATTTTATTGTGAATTTGCCGATGACATGGGGTGTCAAGCATAAATGATTATGTCCCAAAATAATTAATTTATAAGCCCCCACAA